>JBGSVX010000255.1:0-2038 GCA_041752795.1 Terrimicrobiaceae bacterium | reverse complement strand
GCACAGAACATCGCGAAATGGGGTCCTCCGGTTGTTGGCACGGAGGGGTATCCGAAAGCGGAGGTGACCCTTGGCGGCGTGGACGTCCGTGCGCTTTCTTCAAAGACGATGGAGGCCCGCAGTGTTCCGGGGCTCTTTTTTGTCGGGGAGGTGATGGATGTGACCGGTTGGCTCGGGGGATATAACTTTCAATGGGCATGGGCCAGCGGGTATGCTGCAGGGAATCACGCATGAAACCACGCCGCGCACCACACTACGGAACTTCCACCGCCATGGAGGAAGTCCGCTCAGTTTACAAAGACCTTGAGGCTCGACCGCTTGAGCGCAATTGCCAGTTGCGCACCGAATGCTGCCACTTCAAACTCACCGGAGAAACCCCGCTGGTCACAGATGGCGAAGCTCTGCTTGCCGCACGCGCATGGAGGTCCACCGGCCGCAAAGAATTGCTGCCTCCGACTGACGATGGAGCCTGTCCATTCCTAGACCCTCGGTCCGCAAAATGCCGGATCTATGACTCAAGGCCCTTCGCATGCCGCACCCACTTCTGTGAAGCGGCAGGCGGTGTCTATCCCCGTGATCATGTGATTGACCTCATCCGGCGCCTCGAAACGGTCGAACGCAATCTGGACGGACGGGGGCCCCGCAAAATCGAAGTGGCCGCGAAGGAAGCCCTCGCCGCCTTGCGATAGGCAAAAAATCACGCAGTCATTCAGCCGAACGCTTGTCCCGGTCAACCAACTTGAGTCCAAGGGGCTTAAAAAGTTCAAAGTCGCTGCTATCTGCCGCAAGCAAATCCGCGTCCTGCTCGATGGCCCCGGCTGCAATGAAGCAGTCGGCGGTGGATGCGCGACGACGACCCGTGGCATTGAAGAGGCGTGCCGCCAATTCGGATGTGCTCCGGCTTACAGGCTGAACACGGGCACCAACCACTCGCTCGACACATAGAAGTTCATCCGGCATCAGAGGGCCTCGCACGAATTCATGCCAAGCCACCGCGCTGGCAGCGGGGAGCATGCCTGATTGGACTCGATCTCGAACAAACTTTACGACCCCGCCCTCCGGATCCGCCAAGGCGATGAGGGCATTTGTATCGAGATGGAGCAGTCGGTTCACGATTTCTCCCCATCCCGGCTCCATCCCTCGGATCGCAGCCTTCGGACTTCGGACTGCAGGCTGGCGATGCGTCCCGCTGGCAATGGTGGACAGCGCAGGATGTCGTCCAATGCTTCGAGAACGCGCTTTGTCTCATTCCTTTCATCGGTGGACGTCGAGGGATCAGCCTTCAGCACAGCGCACAAACCTTCGGATACCAGGTCTTTGATTTTTTTGTTTTGCGCGGAAGCTCGAGTTTTCACCTGACGATAAAGTTCATCGGGCAACTCAAGAGTGGTTTTCATGCCATAAATATGGGGGAAATATGGCTTTACTGCAATTGGAAAGAATGGGACGTGAGAACCTCTTTGGAAAATCTGCGGATATATTCCCTAAATCACGCAGTCAGCCGCTCGCAGGCCGTCACCGTGTTGGCCATGAGCATGGCAATGGTCATGGGACCGACGCCTCCTGGGACCGGGGTGATGGCGCGGCACTTTTCTGCGACGGCATCAAAATCGACATCGCCCACAAGCCGGTAACCTTTGGGTGAAGCCGGATCCTCGACGCGATTGATGCCAACATCAATCACCGTGGCACCGTCTCCGATAAAATCTGCCCCGAGGGCCAGGGGGCGGCCAAGGGCAGCAATCACAATATCCGCAGCGCGGGTGACCGCAGCCAGGTTCCGGGTGCGGGAGTGCGCCACGGTGACCGTGGCATCTCCGAGGGCACCCCGGCGCATCAGTAGAAGCGCCATGGGCTTGCCGACAATCATGCTCCGCCCGACAACGACGGCATTGGCTCCGGCAATTTGCACGCCGGATTCTTGCAGCAAACGCAGGCAGCCGAGCGGGGTGCAGGGCACAAAGCCGGTGGGGTCATCGAGAGCCAGCTTGGCAACATTCACCGGGTGGAAGCCGTCCACATCTTTGCGAGGATCAAT
>JBGSVX010000254.1:0-3379 GCA_041752795.1 Terrimicrobiaceae bacterium | reverse complement strand
ACTGCGGAAGACAATGCCTATGGTCCGCTCTGTTTGGAACTCCGGAGAATCCGGAACGCCAACCGCCGTGCGGACGTGGAGATTCGTTTTGTGTATTCGATGCGCCCTCGTGGTGATGGAACCTGGGAGTTTGTCGGGGATGCCGAGGAGGACGCATCAGAGAAATCCCTGCCGGGAGATTTGGTGGAGTTTGAGGGTGGAGGTGCTCCGCTTGCGCTTGGGGAGGCCTACGCGGAGAATTCTTTCAGCAAGGACGAGTATGGGGTCTGGCTCAGTGCCAATGCTCCGATCAAAACGCATGCGGGAAAGATTGTTGCGATGCTGGGAGTGGATATTGCTGCGTCAGAAATTCTGGCCAAAATGAATGCCCTTCTCGGGGTTGGTGTTCTGGCGATTGTCGTGGCCACCCTGTGTGCGATTTTGCTTGGTGTGCTTTTGGCCGGAAGGGCAACCAGACCACTCACAACGATCCGTCAGGCCATTCGCAAAATTTCCGAGGGCGATTGGGAGGCACGGGCTAATGTCACTGCCAAGGATGAATTTGGCGAAGTGGCCGGGGCGGTGAATCAAATGGCTGTTTCCCTCCGGGAGCGGGAAATGCTCAAGGGGGCTCTTGCACGCTACGTTTCTTATGAAATAGCAGAACAGGTGCTTGCCCAAAATGGCACCGCCCAACTCCGGGGCAAACGAAGCGAGATCAGCGTTTGCATCGTGGACATCAGGAATTTTACAGCCCTTTCCTCGAAACTTCCCCCGGAGGATATCGTGGAATTTTTAAACAGGTTTTTCGAACGGATGATCGATGTGGTTTTTTCCCATCGCGGCACGCTGGACAAATTTCTTGGAGATGGATTCATCGCAATTTTCGGTGCGCCACTGGAAGATCCCAACCATCGGGACATGGCAGTTCGTGCCGCCCTTTCCATGCTGGAAGCGAAGGAGGCACTGCGCGAAGAACTTTTGCAAAAACATGGCATCGAACTCCGGATTGGCATTGCTGTGAACACCGGACCTGCCGTGGTTGGCAATGTTGGGTCCGAACAGCGCATGGAATTTACTGCCATTGGTGACGCGGTGAATGTTGCGTCGCGCATCGAAGCCCTCAACAAAGAATATCAAACCGAATGCCTTGTGAGTGGCAGCACTGCGGATGGGGTTTCTCCAGAGATATCCCTTCGCTCCATCGGTGAGGTCCAGCTTCGAGGGGTCAGCGACCCCGTTCGCCTTTTTACCGTATAGAATCAGCTCAAAAAGGAGCAGACGTATTGGCAGAGGCCTTCCGACACGGTGATCGTGAATCCTGATTTTGCAGGGATCTCAAAACATGAGTCGGTGTCGAATGTTTTGGATTCCGAACTTCCATCCAGAATCACCGAACAATTCCCATCCGTGATTTCCATTTTTTCCGCGGCGTCTGTTCCAAAATGGTACGTTCCCGGAAAAATCACACCGAGGGTTTGTTTCGAACTGTCGGCGTGGAGGATTGAGTGAGAAATCACTCGGCCATCAAAATAGATATTGGCCTTTGCGGTGGCGGTGACATTTGGGATTTGCATGGGACACATTTCTTAGCGGGCCAAAAGAATTTTGGGAAGTCCGGGATTATTGACGCTCCTTTGAAACTTCCGCTTCGTTCTTGTGATGTCTGTGAAAAAATGGGCAAAGTTGTGAAATGAAACCACGCCTTGCGCTAACCATGGGTGACCCCGCCGGGGTCGGCCCGGAGCTTTGCGTGCGGGTGTGCGCGGACCCCGCCGTGCTTGAAATGTGTGAGCCGGTGGTCGTGGGTGTCGGCGAAGTTTTGGCTCAGGCAGCACACCTTCTTCGGCTGCCCATGCCGGCCAACATGGAAGAGATCGGCGGCGTTTCCTCAAATTTTGCGAAAGGCGCGGTTTCTGCGGAATGTGGGCTGGCTGCTTATCGTGCTCTCATGCGCGGAATTGATCTGGCCCTGCTTGGGGAGGTGCAAGGCATTGTGACGGCTCCATTGAACAAAGCCGCCATGAACCTCGCTGGAATTTTTGAGAATGGTCACACGGAAATTCTGGCAAAAGCGACCGGCACCGACCGCTATGCGCTGATGCTTTACAGTGAGCGCCTGGCTTGCGTCTTTGCAACTTGTCATCAGTCGCTCGCCTCAGTTCCAGGCTCCCTCACAAAGGAACGCGTCTTCGAAGTGGCCGCTCTGATGAATGAGGCCCTGCTTGCGATTCGCGGGAAGAAACCACGCCTCGGTCTTCTTGCTCTGAATCCGCATGCCGGAGAAGGGGGACTTTTTGGACGGGAGGAATCAGAGATTTTGGAGCCCGCTGTTGCGTTGGCCCGCGACTCCGGAATTGATCTCTCCATGCCGATTCCGCCGGACACCGCATTTACGGCTTCAGCCATCGGGAATTACGACGGCTACGTGTGCCTTTATCACGACCAGGGGGGAATTCCATTCAAGATGCTCTCCTTTGAGGATGGGGTCAACATCACCCTTGGCCTGCCCATCATTCGCACATCCGTGGATCATGGCACGGCCTTTGACATCGCATGGCAGGGTTCGGCCTCCCCCTCCAGCCTTCTTGCCGCCATCGAACTCGCCACCCGGTTGGCCCAAAAAAATGTGGCATCGGCATCTTGCCGATGAATCCAGTTGTGAATAAAACATGGCGAGCCAGGGGGAACGGGCGTCCCGCCCGTTTGGAGCGCGATTCTTCCCCGCAGCCACCCCCCACACGGGCGGGACGCCCATGCCACGCCCGCATCGCTACGCGAAGCGTTGCGGGCAGGCCCCCTGACCTGCATGCAACCACTGCGGTCTTTTGTCCTGTCCGATGAACCTTGAGTTCCCAAACTCCCATTGAAAAAAGCACTCCTGATTCTTTTGCAGTTGGCAGTGAGTGTCGGTCTGCTGGCATGGCTATTCCGGGAACCCGGATTTCGCTCCGACGTGTTTGGCGTCCTGAGTCAGGCCAATCCCATGTGGATGGCTGTTGCGGCTCTGACCTCCGCAGTTGGGATTCTTCTTGGTTTTGTGAGGTGGGGGATTTTTTTGCGTGTGGTCGGCATCGCAGTGTCCCCATGGCAAATTTTCCGAATGGGTGCCGTCGGCTTGTTTTTCAATCATTTTCTCCCCGGCGCAATTGGCGGAGATGCCGTCAAAATCGGGTGGTTGGCGGCTCGGGGAGCCCCGGCAAAAGACGCCCTGCTTTCTGTGCTGATGGACCGGATCAGTGGAATTGGAGCACTCATTCTTTGCTCGGTGGTCTTCATCGGCCTGCGTTTTGAATGGCTCATGCAAAGTCCAGTCGTTGCTGCCATGAACCATCTCGTGATCGGTTACCTCGTCATTGTGATTGCGCTGCTTACATTTTCTTTCGTGATATCCGCGAGA
>JBGSVX010000253.1:0-3715 GCA_041752795.1 Terrimicrobiaceae bacterium | reverse complement strand
AAGTTATTTTCACATCCCGTTCCATGCTGGAGGAAATTTCGGCCACATAGGCGGCGCGCCCGGTCACCAAAATTTCCGGAGTTGACGGCCCGAGATCGATGGATTTCAGAAAATCATGCACTGAGGTCATGAGCTGACGGCAACCTTCCGGGGATTCGTCCTCTTGGTTCGTGATGCAGGAAAGGATGTGAACCGTGCCATCCGGAGATGCGAGGTCATAGGCATTGGTTCCTGCCACCGATTTCCATAGTGGAGTCAGGGCAGCCACCCCGAGACCGAGCGGATCATTTTCCAACTCAAACGCCGCACGGGGAGACCCCGCAGCAGTTTCTTCAACCAACTTGGAAAGCCTGCCTTCGATGGTTTTCGCATTAAGGTTCCCCATCGCTTTCTGAAAATCTTCGGACGGCAGGTTCATCAACAATGGGATGACAATCTCAGTTGTTTCCGGACCTGCGGAATCTCCATCCAGTGGCCGGTTCGCCAAAACCCGGAGAGCCCACGGTTGAGCGCTCAGGGTCGCAGCAAAGGCCTCGCGGATTTCCCGGGCATCGTCCGGGGGATTTTCCCAATAAAGCACGAAGGCAAGTTCATTGGATTGTGTGAAATGCCTTTCGTAGTCCCTGAGCCCCAACACAGCGGGCTCATCAGGCGGCAGCAGATTCAGAATGTCGGAATCAAAGGACGTGCAGGTGAGCAGCACCCACCCGGAGAGAGCGGTGAGAGCCAGAACTGTGACCGCGACAAGAACCGGTCGCCGGACAATGGCCGATGCCAGCCGCTCAGCAATTCCCGTCCCCGGCACAGGATCTTTGCTCACACGTTGAACCGAAACTCCAGCACGTCGCCATCCTGCACGACGTATTCTTTGCCCTCAATGCGCAGCTTGCCGGCTTCACGAGCTTTGGCTTCACTGCCAAACGCCACGAGATCCTCGAACGCAATCGTCTGCGCTGCAATAAATCCGCGTTCAAAATCACTGTGAATGACCCCCGCAGCCGCAGGCGCTTTGTCCCCGGCAAGAATCGTCCATGCCCGCGTTTCCTTGGGACCGGTGGTCAGATACGTCCTCAATCCCAGCAAATGATACACGGCCCGAATCAGCCCGCTCACCCCGCTGTCGTCAACGCCAAGACCCGCAAGAAACTCCTTTGCCTCCGCTGCTGGCAACTCGGCCAACTCACTTTCAATTTGTGCGCTGATAACCACAGCCTCGCTTCCCATGTGCTCAGCAGCATACTTGCGCACTGCCTCAACCAAGGGATTTGTGCCGGTCTTTGAAAGGTCCTCCTCCGCCACATTGCATGCAAAAATCGTGGGCTTGGAACTCATCAGGAAAAACTCTTTGGCCACCTTCCGCTCTTCGTCCGTGAGATCGGCAGTGAGTGCTGGCTTGCCGGAATCCATGTGCGGCAACAATTTTTCGCCAACAGCCATCTCGGCCTTCGCGGCTTTGTCCCCACTGCGTGCTCCCTTTTGCAAACGCTCACACCGCTTTTTCAAGGAGGCCATGTCCGCAAGAATCAGCTCGGTCGCAATAATTTCGATGTCCCTCACCGGATCCACATTGCCGGAAACATGATGGATGTCCGCATTCTCAAAACACCGAACGACCTGCACGATGGCATCCACCTCGCGGATATGACTCAAAAACTGATTCCCCAAACCCTCGCCCTCGCTGGCCCCTTTGACCAACCCTGCAATGTCCACAAACTCAATGGCCGCAGGTAGGATTTTCTCGGATTTGGAAATCCCTGCCAGAGCCTCCAAGCGGGGATCAGGAACAATCACAACCCCCGTGTTCGGCTCAATCGTGCAAAACGGAAAATTCGCCGCTTGGGCTTTCCGCGTCCGCGTGACCGCATTAAAGAGGGTGGACTTGCCCACATTCGGCAACCCGACAATTCCGGCTTTCAACATAGACCTTCCAAGCTATATGCCTTGCCCAACCCAAGGCAAGCAACCTGATTTTTAATTGAACGATTTCAGGGAATCAGCCAATGTCACCAGTCAAGGCGGCTCCGCCGCGGAGTGTTTTGGACCGGACGCCGGCGACGCATCCCTCCAGCGGCCAATCCTTGGAGTGACATCGTCCCCGATGTCCATGCTTTCCTGCTACGGCGAAGCCGCCTCGAATTTGCCGGTTGGGTTTGACTTGGCACCAAGGTGATGCAAGATGATGGTCCATGTCCTCCAAATCCGCCAAGCGCCAACAGACGGGCACCCGGATCACCGTCACCGTTCCCCCCGACCATTACGAGCAGGTCTGCCGCATGGCCAGGGGAAAGAAAGTGTCAAACGCCTGGATCATCCGCGATGCCGTCGAAAAATACATCCAGGCCGACACCCCGCTTTTTGCGGTGAAGGAGGCTCGATGAAAACCGATCAAGTCCTGAGCTTGACAGCGACGTTTGAGGGCCACGCCCAACGAACCGAAGACGGGGTAGAATACTGGCTGGCCCGGGACCTGCAGCAACTTCTCGGCTATGCTCAGTGGCGAAACTTCTTGAACACGGTCTCCAAGGCTAGGACCGCCTGCGAGGTCTCAGGCCACCAAGTGTCAGACCATTTTGCCGACGTCAGCAAAATGGTCGACCTCGGCTCCGGTTCCCAGCGCCAGATCGACGAAATCATGCTCACCCGGTATGCCTGCTACCTCATCGCCCAGAACGGCGACCCGCAGAAGCCGGAAATCGCGTTTGCCCAGACGTATTTCGCCGTCCAGACCCGCCGGGCGGAATTGATCCAGCAGCGTTTGGAGGAAGCCGAGCGGGTATCCGCCCGTAGGAAGCTTTCCGCCACGGAAAAAGACCTTTCCCAAGTCATTTTTGAGCAGACCGGCGGCAACGAAAACTTCGCAATCATCCGCAGCAAGGGCGATCAGGCACTTTTCGGCAGATCCACCCAGGCCATGAAAGCCCAATGGAAAGTTCCCGATGCCCGCCCGCTGGCCGATTTCGCTCCGACCATCGTTCTCAAAGCCAAAGACTTCGCCGCTGAAATCACCATCTTCAATTCCCGGGAAAAATCTCTCGGCACGGAATCGGCGATCTCCCGCGAGCACATCACCAACAACGAAGCGGTCCGTCGCACCCTGCTCGAACGCGGCATCCGCCCGGAATCTCTCCCTGCAGCCGAAGATGTAAAAAAAGTCGAACGTCGCCTCACCAGCGAGGAAAAGAAATCGCTCAAAAAGCCGGACGTGCTCAAAAAAGATTCGAAGCCATGAGAGAACCAATGAGCGGCTTTTCTAAAACGACTCCGGACGTTGTTTCAAAACCGGCAACCATACTTTGAATTTTTCATGACGAAAAAAGACAAAGCACGCGCAACGGCCCGAAAGAATGGAATGGCTGGTAGCTCAAAATCCAAGCTGACCGTAAACTCGTTTTTTGCAGGGATCGGTGGTTTTGAGCTTGGTTTCCAACGTGCAGGAATACGGCCGGCGTTTCATTGTGAAATTCAACGCTACTGCAATAGCGTGCTTCAACGCCATTGGCCTAAAACCCCATGCGTCGGCGATATTCTAAAGGTAATCCCCGACAGTATTCCCAGCGCTGATGTTTGGTGCGGAGGGTTCCCATGCCAGGATGTTTCGGTCGCTAGTGTAGTGTTTCAGAAATATCTACACAAAACGATGCGGGTGTGTATCCTTACCGCATGGCCAGACCGATCCGTGCGCTTGTAATCGATTCCGACCAAATGAATGGGCTCA
>JBGSVX010000252.1:0-4658 GCA_041752795.1 Terrimicrobiaceae bacterium | reverse complement strand
CTGCCCGCGCCATCCGTGCAGGTCACACCACCAAACCACTGGTTATTTTTGTGATGAAAGCAGGTGATTATGCCATGGAACGCCATGAACTCGAGATCATCATGATGCGCTCCGATGGCAAGATGGCTGACCCGGGCCAGCGCGGCCGGGGCCTCCAGACCATCGGGAACAAAAATTTCTGCGTCCGGGCGGCAGAAGGTCATGACCCGCCGTAGGAACTCTCCACGCGGGCTTCCACATCGCGGTAGTTGGAGTCCACGCCGTAGATTTGTTTCATGCAATCGATGGCTTTTTCCGGTTGCTCCATCTTTTCGTAAACGAGCCCCAAATTGTAAACGATGTCCTTTTTCATGCTGTCCATCTGCTGGAGCTGTTTCGATGCGGCCTCGAGCGTTTCGGCAGCAAGGTCAAACATCCCACGTTCCGAATAACAGCGGCCAAGGAGGTTCATGGCGCGCAGGCTCACGGAGGGATTGTTGCGGGCCTTTTGCAGTTCGGAGACCGCCTCTTTGAACATGCCGGCATTTACATAGATTTCGCCCAATTCGAAGCGGAGAACGAGATCCGTCGGGTTGCGTTCCACGCGACTTTTGGCCTCGGTCATGAGGATTTTTGCGCGTTCGCGGTGGAGTTCCTGGAGTTGGGCCGAGTAGGTTTCGAATTCCGGGGAGTCCGGATTTTCGGCGAGGTATTGTTCGAATCCCTGGATCGAGGCATCGTATTGTTTCAGTCGGAGGTCGCTGACCTTTCGAACGATGTTGGGGTCCGTATTGTTGGCGAGTTCGGCGGCGTAGGAATACCATGCCACAGCATTTTCGAGGTCCTCCTTTTGCTCGTAAAGCTCCGCAATGCGGCGGCTGGTGTCCACATTGCCGGGCTCGGCCTGCAATTTGACGTGAAGCTCGGCGATGAGATTGTCAACGACTTCATCGCTTCGCACGACGCGGTTACGCTGTTCAAGGGCCTCCGCCTCCTCACGGTTTTTCATGATGTCCCGATAACTGGCGTCCTGACGCTCCCATCCGCCACTTTGCATCGAGAAGGCGGCGGCGGCGTCTTTCCCGCCTTTGATGGCGGCGAGGTCATTGGGGGCGACTTGAAGGATTTTTCCGTAGATATCAACCGCCTTGGACGGCTTGGCATTGTTTAAATACAATTTTGCCAGCTCGTGCATGGTTTTGATATCCTTGGGATTTCCCTGAATGATCGTTTCCAGAGCGAATTCAGCCACATCGGGCAGGCTGGAGGAAATGGCCGCTTCGCGAAGAAGTTGGTTCACCGACGCGTTGAACGGGTCAGCTTCCAGAATTTTTTCGATGGCCTCCATCGCGGCGGCAGGATCCTTTTTGACGAGGCTCTGCACTTTCATCGTCGAAAACGAGGCGCTGGAGAGGCCGCCGAGGGAGCCCTTTTTTCCTGCAGTTTTTGAGACAGCGGCTTTGCGGGCGAGCTGACGGGCGAGCAGAAATTCCGGATGCGGGCGCAGAATGCTTTGGTAAAGCTGGGAGGCGTAACCGTAGTTTCTGAGTTCCATGGCGCTCATGGCTTTCAGCCAAACCGCGCGCAAATTATCCGGGAGGTCTTTTTCGGTTGTGACGGGCATCTCTTTGATCGTAGCGATTCCTTTCCGGGCATCAATCCCGGAAAAAATCAATTCGTTGGGGTCTGTTCCGCCGGGATGGCATCCGGTGGATTGGAAGGAGGCATCTCGCCGGGCTTATTGGTGAACGAGGAACTCAGATTCGCAATTCGTTCCCACTCAACCGGTGCTCCGGCCACAAATCCGCTGGGACCATATTGGTAGAGCACGACAAACGAAAAGGTCAGCACCAAAAAGATGCCAATGCGAACAAGGAGAACAATCAGGGTGGTCATGGGATTATCGTGAATCTGAACCGGCAGCTTGCTTCAAGCAGGCCCCCCGGTGCAAGGCATTGAATGCCGGTTTTTTCTTCAAAGGGTTTTTGAGGGCGGCTGTCCGGCAGTCCCCAGCACGGCTCCAAACAGAAAAAATCTCCGCCATCACTCCAAAGGGTCATGTAGGGAACGCCCGAAAAATCCGCCTCAATCCGCCGGCCCGAGTCCTCGATTGAGAAGATGGGAGTCGGCACGTCCTGCAAACCAATCAGATAAGAATCCGGTAACCCCGCTCTTGCGAAGGGCATGTCGCCCCCGGCAAAATCGATGACCTCGGTTCGGCCATCCAAAAAGTTGCCTGGCGCAAAGTGCCGGATGTAGTGGCCCGGCGGGAAATTTACAGCGCATGAGGACGGTGAGGATACTTCAAATCCCGGATGCAAACCAAAGCTCACGTGAGCGGTGAGGGATTCCTCGAAATTTTGGAAGCGAAAGCCGACCCGCAGCCATCCCTCCACAAATGCGTAGGAAAGTTCCAAACCCACGCGAAGCGGGTAGGCAGACGGCGGGATCTGATCCGGCCGCACGGAATATATCAGCGCACCATCCCGAAGCTCCGGTTTTTCGAAGCCAAAATGACGGAGGAATCCGTGATTCCCGCCATGGACCACAGAATCCCGGTACTGGGATTGTTCATTGACCAGGCGGTGCAAAAAGTAGCCCATCACGGTGGCATGATTTGCCCATCCTGAGGCCGGTGGCCGCATGTCGCCATCGCGATATAAAAACCCGACCCATTGGTCCTTGGAATCCCGGGTTTGAATGGAAACCATTTCCGCTCCCAACCGATTCACGATCACGCGATGACCGCTTCCGTCCTCCAACACATCAAGGATCGCCCCGTCTTTGGTTTGAACTTCGTGTTTCACTGGAAGAGTCATCGGTCATTCTCCCCCCGGCATCAATCCCGAATTGATTGGGATGGAAAGAAGTCTGCCAAATCATCCGGCACCCCGCATTCCCATCGGCGACCGGCGAGCGACATTTCTGCACAGTGGAGGGCATGACGTGACAACCAGAGATGCGACTCCAGTTTGGGGGTCCATCCGGTTTCAATGAATTCGAGGTAGTGGTGGCTGCCCTTGGCGTAGAGTTTGTCGCCAAGGACCGGAAACCCGGCATGTGCGAGATGAACCCGGATTTGGTGGGTCCGACCGGTGTGAGGATGCGCCTCGATCACAGAAAATTTTCTGTGAACATCCTCCCTTCGGTGCAGAACATGAAAGTCTGTGAGTGCATGGTCCCCGGACGGATGAACCATGCGCTCCAAATGCACCGGCGAGAGTTCGACCTCCCCCCGCCGCACGATCGGAGCCTCCACGGAAAAGTGGTCCGCATCAGGCCACCCGAATACCACTGCAAAATAACGCTTCTCCACGCGCCGGGCTTCCATTTCCATGCCTGCCTGCCGTGCGGCGGACTTCGATTTTGCGACGATCACCACGCCACTCGTTTCGCGATCCAGACGATTCATGATCGAAACCTGACCGCCATTCACCAATTCGTAACCGAGCAAATCCTTGAGTCCGTCCCACAGCGTCCACGGTCCGCCAGGGCGCGTCGGATGCACGAGCAGGCCAGCCGGCTTGCCAACAGCCAGAAAATCCTCGTCCTCCCCGAGGACGGAAAAATCCGGTGGTTGTTCGGCTTTCATGGGCTCAGATTTAGAGGCATTTTCCCTGCAAACCAAGTCTTGTGTGGCCGGCGGGGTTTTGGTAATCCTCAGTCATGTCTGCCATATATGTGATGGCGGGGGAAGAAAGGGTTGGACCTCTGACCACTTGGGAGTTGAGGGAAAAGGTGGTCTCTGGAGAATTTACCCCGGATCAGTTTGCATGGAAAGAGGGCATGGAAGAGTGGTGCGAGGTGAGTCAGATCCTTGAATTGGAGGACTCAGAGCCGCAGGATTCGGTTGTCCCCGAATCTGAAATTTCTGACTCCCAAGGTCCAGAGTCCGAAGACTCGGAAGAAGAATCCGGAGTTCTCCTTGACGGGCCAGGCTATTTGCTGAGTCAGGGTTCCCTGCAAGTTGGGCCCGACCTATTTCCCATGCATGCGCTTTTGAAAGCCGAAGTCGAAATCGAGCACACCCGACGCGGGAAATCTATCGTTTGGAGCATTGTGTTTGGCGTGCTGACGATTCTCACACTTGCCATGCCCCTTCGTCCCGAATCCACGAATCACTGGATCCTCTGGTCGATCACGCTGGTGCTGTTTCTTTTAGCCTTTGTGAGATGCCTGATGGGTGCTTTTCGTCCCACGCCGGCATTTGTTGCGATTCACCTCACCAATGGCGACGATCGCATCCTCCCCATGCGGCGACAGATGGCGATTGAAACGGCAAAAGTCGTCAATGAAGCCATCGCGAGTTTTGCCAGTCGGCAATAATTCCTGACAATCGGCGAACTTGCCAAAAGGGCTCCCGCCGCCTACCTTCACCGAAATCTTTTTTGTGAGTACCTCGGTCACTGCCATCATCAGCAAAGAATGGAAACAGCGCATCCTGATCATCTGCCTTGCTCTGGCGGGCATGGGAGGATGGTTTATTTTTGACGGCCTGGTGGCGTATCCGCGCAACAACGAAAAGGCGGTTGTCTATTTTGAACTCCGGGATCGTCTGGGCAAGGACTCGCCTGAGTTGAAAGAGGCGTGGGAGGTCGTGCGCAAGGAACGCACATGGAATGACAGCACCCCGAAAAAAATTTATTCCGATGGGGATCTTCTCACGCAACTTATCCTTG
>JBGSVX010000251.1:0-2248 GCA_041752795.1 Terrimicrobiaceae bacterium | reverse complement strand
GCCACCGTGGTTCTTCCCGCAGATTCTCAAGCAGCCCCCCCTCGGATGCATTGCATCACCTGAACGAACCTAAACAAACATTATGAAAACCGTGCTCCTCGTCGAAGATGAAGAATATGCCATGCAGGATCTTAATGATATCCTGTGTGGCATTGATCCCTTTTTGGAAATTCACACTGCCAAAAATGCGTCGGAGGCCATTGCCGCCATCGCTGCGAACTCCTACAATGCGGTGTTCCTGGACATTGAACTCCCGGGAATGTCCGGCATCGAAATGCTGAAGAGCCTCCAGCCTCCGCTCCCGCCTGTTATCTTGGTCACGGCCCATGTCATGCACGCCATGGATGCTTTCGGGTTGGGGGCGGTCGAGTGTTTGTTGAAGCCCTTGGATGAAGACAATCTCCGCGCCGTCTATCAAAAAATCGTGAAGGACCATGAGGAGGGCTTGGCAGAAATTCCTCCCACCGAGCCGGGTTCCGTGTTCCTGGGACGGAATGACCACGTGCTCCTGCGTGAAGAAACCACAGTTCACTTAGTCAAAGTGGGCTGCATTTCACGCCTTCAATCAAGTGGTGAAACCATTCATGTCTTTTTTCCCCATGGCACGGGATCCATCGAAAAATCGCTGGACGAAATCGAAACCCGCATTGACCCCAAAATATTTTTTCGGGCAAACCCCACCGAAATCATCAAACTCCTGAGGGTGGACCGTTTGAAACTGACAAATAATGGGAATCTCGTTGCCCAATTCTTGGACGGTCTTGAGGTTTGTTTTGATGCCGATCGATCAAGAATATTTGAGCAGATGCACCGGCTGTAGATGCCAAAAAGATATTTCTTACCGGCCAATCAGCATCTACTTTGCGGGTTCCGCCCCCGGTTCAATTACATTCCTTATCTTGCCATATCTGGCCGTGCGTCATGGGCCCATAATTTCACATGGTGCAGAGGGACGGGATCAGTGATGTGCAAATTGCTATCTGGGTGGCAATGAGGTCCTGTTGGCTGCATTGGCAGAAATAACAAGGTATGGGGTGAGGGATGGGATTTGACGGTATGGATCAAAGACCGGATCTTGCAGCAAGAAGTTGAGGTCTTCTCTTGAAAAGCGCATTGCTGCCTCGGAGAGCAGGTCGGACGCGGGCTTTACGTTCCCTTCCTGCAATGCCACGGCTGCTGCCGCAACAATCCAACCTTCCATGGTATTTATCACCCCAAGCCGGATATCAAGATTCATCCGACTTCTAACGGTCTCCGTGTCTCCTTGAGAGATCAGGGCGAGGAAGTGACGGTTGGAATACAAGGGATTTGAAGGCGACAGTCGGGCTGCACTGGCAAAATCTTGTCCCGCTTGCTCCGAATTTCCGATGAGGAAGGCGCAGTGACCCCTCAGAAAAAAATCCTTTGCCTCCGGGGCCAACAAAATTGCTGCACTGAATGCCTCCATCGCTTCGGAATATTTTTCCTCGCGCTGGAACAGAGTCCCAAGCTTGCGTTGTGCTGCGGCCTTGCCGTCGCCCCTTTGTATGGCTCCCTGCAGAATTTCCTCGGCCTTGCCCAGATTCCCCAAACGGATCTCCTCGTCTGCCAGCACCAAGAGGTCTGGGGTCTCTGGAATCAAGGCGCTTGGGATTTCATGGTCCGGAACTGGCGAAGCCGTTCGCTCCAGCCTGAAGGTTTCCCGCATTACATCAAAAAACATCGACGTCAGGAGAAACGACAAGATCACGAGAGCCGCAGGGAGCCCACCCCACAAAAGAAGGCGCTCCCTGCCAAAACGAGGGTCGCGAAAATATTCGGTGAAGGTTTGTAACATTTGCGCGAGGAGTTTCTGTATAATATCATAAAAACTACTATTGACAAAATGATATTACCAAATTAAGCTAAATTTATTATAACACTATTGGTATCGTTTACTATTAGCAGATGCTATTTTCAGCTTGGGGTTGTCATGGTCATGTTTCTCACGGTTTTTTTGCCAAACGCCTCAGCAACCATCATCCAATGGTATGGGCCTGCGGGTGGTCCCGGGGGAACGAATGATTGGCCGACCGCATGGACCGCCATCCCTTCTATGAATAGTCCCGTCAACAGCGGGATTGCAGGGGCACTGGACTTTGTGGGTGACACCCAAGCCCCAGGATTTTTCATGGCACAAGATGCGGCCTTCCTGTTTTTTCGCATGAGGGTCAATGTTGCCACGGTAGCCGCAAACGGAACTACCTTTACTGGTGCCCACTTGGTATTG
>JBGSVX010000250.1:0-4199 GCA_041752795.1 Terrimicrobiaceae bacterium | reverse complement strand
AAGGTCCCAATCGAATCCCGGTTAGCAGAGAATCCTGACCCGGTGTCAAAATTGTGTCCATTGGGTGAAACCCTACCACGCCGAAACCTGCCATCCGAGAAGCAAAAAAATTCTAGATTAAAAAGATACAGCCCGCCGCAGCGAATGCTACAACGGGCTGTTGTTCCCCCCAGAACAATTTCAAAATTAGCGGGCTGCTGACGGTTGGCAAGCGATATTTTTCAAAAAAATAAAAAAAGATTGAGATGTCGGAAAATCAGGCGGCCGAAGGAGGGGATATCGTCCTCGAGATCAGGGACTTATCTTTCACTGGAAGAGCTGAAAGAATTTTGGCGACAGCGGCTTCTGCGGTGAGTCCGTGTTTTTCACGGAGGATGGGAACGGTGCCGTGTTCGATGAATTGATCCGGCCAACCAATTCGGACAACAGGCGTGGAGATGCGGGCATCGGCAAGGTGTTCGATGACCGCGCACCCGAAGCCATTGTGCAGGACATGGTCCTCCATGGTGCAAAGGACTTCGCAGCCTCTGGCAAAAAACTCCAGGGTTGAGGTGTCGAGGGGTTTGATCCACCTGGCGTTGATCACAGCGGTGGAAATTCCCTGCTGCTCCAGTGTTTCAGCGGCCGCGAGTGCAAGTTCCACCATGTTTCCCAAGGCAAAAATCGCTGCCGTTTTGCCGTGAACCAGCACCTCGGCTTTTCCAATTTCCAGAAGTTTGGGGCGCGCTTTGGGAGTGACCCCGGTTCCCGCCCCACGTGGATACCGGATGGCAATGGGGCCGCGGTGGTTGGCCATAGTCCAGAGCATGTCTGCAAATTCGTCCTCGTCCTTGGGCTGCATGTGCACGAGACCAGGCACACCACGCAAATAGGCAATATCAAAGAGCCCGTGATGTGTCGGCCCGTCATCCCCGGACAGTCCCGCGCGGTCCATGCAAAGGGCCACGTCGAGGTTTTGCAGCGCAATGTCGTGGATGATCATATCAACCGCCCGCTGCATGAACGTGGAATAGATGGCCAAAAATGGCTTCATTTTGCCGACGGCGAGCCCGCAGGCAAAGAGGGCGGCATGTTCCTCGGCAATTCCGACATCAAAGAAGCGGTCGGGATGGCGTTTTGCAAAATGAATGAGCCCCGTCCCGGTGGGCATGGCGGCGATGATGGCCGTAATGCGTGTGTTGTGATCGGCAAAATCCGCAAGAGTTTTGCCAAGCAGCTCGGAATACGTTGGCGTGGACGAGGCGAGGGTCTCCCCGGTGTCCATATGGAATTTTCCAAGCCCATGAAATTTGTCGGGTTTCTCCAACGCCGGCGCGAATCCCTTGCCCTTTTGGGTCAGAATATGAAGGATCACCGGCTCGTTCTGCGTTTTGAGAAATTCAAAGGTGTTAATGAGCGTTGGGATATCGTGGCCGTCAATCGGCCCATAATATCGAAGTCCCAGATCTTCAAAAATCACGCTGGGCGCAATCAGGTTTTTCATCCCGGCCTCCACCTTGTGGGCCAGATGGCGAGCCTGTTTTCCGCCGATCCATTCAATAAATTTGGCGGCTTTGTCGTGCAAATGCGCAAAGGCAGGATTGGCCACGATGCGATTCAGATATTCCGCAATGGCCCCCACATTTTTTGCAATCGACCACTCGTTGTCATTTAAAACAACAATCAGCCGCCGCGTGGTTGCCACCGCATTGTTGAGGGCTTCAAAGCTCACCCCGCAGGTAAATGCCGCATCTCCGGCCACGGCCACCACGTGCTCATCTCCGCCCAACATGTCCCGGGCCGCAGCCATGCCAAGAGCTGCGGAAAGAGCGGTTCCGGCATGACCCGCCCCGTAACAGTCGTGTTCGCTCTCCGTGCGGAGCAGGAAACCATTCAATCCCTCATATTGCCGGATTGTGGGAAATCGTACGTAGCGGCCCGTGAGTAATTTGTGCACGTAGCCCTGATGACTGACATCAAAAACAAATTTGTCCTTTGGAGTGCTGAAGACCCGGTGCAGGGCAATGGTCAGTTCGACCACGCCGAGGTTGGGCCCCAAGTGCCCACCCGTTTCAGAAAGCACCCCGATGAGTTCCTGACGGATTTCTGCCGCGAGTTCAGGAAGGGATTCCTCCGGGATGGCTTTCACATCCGCAGGGCTTTTGACACGTTTCAAAAAAGAACTCATTCCTCCACCTCTCCAAAATCTTTCATGCCGACCGGACCTTCTGCATTGCGCAGAATCAATTTGATCCGGTCCTCGGCCAGTGAAAGTTTTTTTTGGCAGGCTTTGACCAGTTCCGAGCCTTCCTCAAACTTGGAGATCACGTCCTCAATCGGCAGGCGACCGTCTTCCATTTCCCGCACCAGCGTTTCCATGCGGTCAAGTGCCTGCTCGACACTGAGTTCGTTTTTTTGCTCCGCCATTATTCGGATTTTCGAGTTTGATTCCAGCGCTCCCGATCAGAGAAAATAATACATTCCCCATCGATGGGAAGAGCCGTGTAAAATGCGAGTGGGAAGCCCTGAACCTGGGGCGGTCGGGTAATAAGCAGTGCCCACTCCCGGTATTTTCCTTTGTAGATCTGACTGTAGAGCGGTTGGTTGCCACTGATTGGGGTCAGGTAGAGACCGCGGATCGGCTGTTTGAGTTCCTGATAATCGTGGATGCGGTTGAAGTCGCGAACGGATTCCGGAATGAGGAGGGATTTTCTACCGGCATACCAACCCACTGCCCATGGCATGTCGGAGCAAATGACCTCATCCTCTTCGAACCACTCTCCGAGAATTCCGATAAATGGCGGCACATACGGAGGCCACTGCACGCGTCCCGACGGACCGGCGAGCAGGTTCATAATCATCGGCACGGCGCACAAAAAGATAATGAAACAGATAAAGATAATGCGGAGCAGGCCCTGCCCGAATTCCCACCGCCCCCAAAGCACAAGCAGGAAGGCGAATCCGTAGCAGACAAAAATCGGGAGGAAAACCACATGAATTTGATTTGCTGAGACATCACCATCCGGTCGGTAAAAACACATTCCAATCAAACTCGCGACCCACATCGCCACAAGTCCCCAACGAAAATTGCTGGTCACCTCACTGCGGAAGCGGTGCATGATTGCCAGGAAAAAGACCAAGGCAGCCACATTGAGTCCAAAGTAGGACGGAAGAGAATTTAGTTGCGCAGTGATCCCGCGACGCAGAACGCCTTGGGCATTCAAACCACCTGCCGGCTGTTCCGCGCGTAAATATTCGGTTCCCTCATGGAAGGCTCCCTGAAACGCCAGTCCAAGCGGGTTACCAGAAACCTGGTAGTTCCGCATCATCCAAGGTGCAACAAGGATCATCACCGCAGCCACCGCCGCAAGGCACATGAGCCCTCTTGGACGGAAAACAAACGCCGCATAGACGAGCCATCCAAGAAAAATCCAAACGGCAGAACCATGAGCCAGAATCATCAAACCAAAACAAAGCCCCGCACAGGCCAACTGAATAATGGATGGAACAAGGGCTCCCCGCTCCTGGGCCTCCTCAGCATGCAGGGTCAGCAAACTCGCGCAGCCAAATAGAAACATCAAAACCATCTGCGGCAGGCCGGACAAAGAAAATTGCCAGAGCAGATCGGTCACCAAAACCGCCGAAGCCGCAAAAAAAGCCAGCTTCCAATCAAAGAGCTTGGCAAAAACCAATGCCCAGACCCCGATGCCCAATAACATGAAAACCATCGCAGTGAGCGCCACCGCCCGATCTCCGGCATAAATGATGTCCGCTTTGGTCATCACCCATTTGTCCTTGATAAGACGGAGTGCAAAAGAATTCAGAAACGGAAGCAGGGGCGACTGATAAAAGTCCGGGATGTTGGAAATATCGATGCTTTCGCCATTGGCAGCAACCTTTCCCGCGGACTTGAGTGTTGCCAATGCAAGCGGGGAGATGTTGTTGGTCGTGAATCCTTTTCCTGCGGCAATGTTGCGGGCAATCTGCGATTGATCCATCGCGGAGGAATCCTTCAGGCCCTTGAAATGCACGAAGAGATAAAGAAGAAACAGAGCTACGATCAAGGTGACAAACATGCCTGCCTTGATAAATGTTGCCATCCGCCCTTGCTCAAGGGAGTGAACGGCACTTTGAATTTGGACGTCACCGGTTGCCATGGTTTAGGGTGCTTTTTTGCTTGGAGATGTTGAGTTCTTTGAGTCGACGATGCAGGGTTCTTC
>JBGSVX010000249.1:0-4224 GCA_041752795.1 Terrimicrobiaceae bacterium | reverse complement strand
GACATCCTCGTGATCGGCACGGTGGGACCCATTTTCCCGGAAACGGAAGTTCGCATCGTGGACCTTCAAAACGGCGATATTCTCTATCCGAACAAAAGCAAAAAAGGACATGGCATGGGGCTTCGCGGGGAAATTCATGTGCGAGGACCCCAGGTCATGAGGGGTTACTACAAAGACCACGAAAGCACCACACGCGTCCTTCGCGACGGGTGGTTCAACACCGGCGATATCGGCATGGTCACCTTCAACAAATGCCTGAAAATTCTTGGCCGCTCGAAGGACACGATCGTGCTCCTCAACGGCGAAAATGTGGAGCCCGTTCCCATCGAAAGCCGCCTCGTCGCCTCGCCACTCATCGATCACTGCATGGTCACAGGTCAGGACCAAAAACAACTCGGAGCCCTCATCGTGCCATGCCTCGAGGGCTTCCGAACCGCAGGAATTGCTGCGTCAAACATGGACGAACTCGCCGCAAATCCCGCCGCAATCCAACGCATGGAGGATGAAATCCGTCACATCATCGGCGCCCACACAGGCTTCAAATCCTTTGAACGCGTGACCTGCTTCCGTCTGCTCCCCAAACCCTTCGAACTCGGGGACGAACTGACCAACACGTTCAAAATCCGACGTCACATCATCACCGACAAATACGATTCTCTTATTCGGACCATGCACGAGGAGTAGTATACTCCCCATAAGTCCTGTCATCGTGCCCCAATCCGTGGTCAGGGCGGGAAGATGTCAAATTGCCAGGTCCCGATTGCCCCATGAATCACCTGCTGGATAGCAATATCCTTGTCTGCGCCACCGAGCCAGGAAACGAGTGACTACGGATTCAGGATAGGTGTCGAGGTCGGAGGGGCATGGGAAAAACAAAATCTTAAAAATGATCAAATCCCCTGCGCGCTCCCTCTTTGCAATCTGGATTAAATGAATTCCTTGACACCTCGCACAAATGTAGTCATCTATTCTTACAAACGTAGGAAAATTCATGATGAACAAACCCCCACGCCTCTCAGCATCCGAATGGCTTGTTGCCAATCTCGTCTGGGATCATCCCTATTCTACCGCCACGGAAATCTTTCGAAGACTGCCGGACGGCATCTCTTGGAAGCCAAAGACCGTCAACACCTTTCTCGCCCGGCTTTCAGAGAAGGGGGTGCTCGGAATCACGCGCGACACAAAGGCTAACACTTATTTCCCACTAATTGACCGGACCGAGTGTGTCCGAGCTGAATCGGAGTCATTCTTCCATCGTGTGTTCCGGGGTGCAGCCGCACCGATGCTTGCGCATTTCTGTGAGACCGTGGATCTCGACCAGCAGGAGATCGAGAGGCTGCGTCGGATTCTTGATGAAAAATATGCCGCTCTCCCCAAAACGAAAAAAAGTAAGATTCAACTATGAAAATATCGACTCCCCTTCCTCTCCAGCTAATCCTTCTCTCCCTTTTCTGCATTCATGCCGGTAAGGCAATTGCCGAGGATAATCTTCCCGGCATAGTCGAGATTGAAGCCCGCTTCGTGCGAGCTTCTGATGAGCAATTGCGGGCGGCCTTCGGGATCCCAGAGAATCAGGCGGTGGCCATTCCAAACCTCCCCCCTGGTGAAGCCGAAAAGGCACTTGGCATCCTTGGCAAGGAAAAGGCCGATTTCTTCAGCAGTCCAAGATTGGTGACAAATAGTGGGCAGCACGCTGTGGTGGAGTCGATCCGAGAGTTGCGGTATGCGGTGGATTACGTTCCATCCAAGGATGAACCGGGGAAATCAATTCCAACAGAGTTTGAGACTCGAAATGCGGGTGTGACTTTGGAGGTTGAACCGGTGGTGCGAGACGAAGTGATCGACCTCAAACTCAGGGCCAGTGTGATCTCATTTCTTGGATTCATCGACTTTTCAGATGCAAAACCCACTGCCCCAACTGGCGAGAAGGACGCCCTGAGCAATCTGCTCAGGTTGCCACTCAAGGAGGGTGGAATCTGGCAGCCGGTTTTTTCGACACAACAAATTGCGACAACCGTGAGTGTGCGGTCGGGTGAGACACTGCTGCTTGGGGAACTGCCCAAGGTGCTCTCCAGCGTTGAGGGTTCAGTTCCAACAAAGGACGAAGGGGAACCCGACCGCTACCGGACATTAGTTTTCATCACGGCACGGGTTTTAAAGTCGAAATAAGACTTCCCATGCCTCTCCCTCTTTGGCTTCTCGAATGGACAGCGTGCGGCGCCATTGCCGTCCTGGCCGTCCTGATGCTTCGTCCCTTGGTGCGGCGAACGCTTGGATCTCGAGCTGCGCATCTGCTATGGCTGATCGTTGCCGTTCGGTTGGCGGTGCCAGTGATGCCTGAAACACCCTTTTCGGTTCTGCCTTCAGGGGTTGAAAAAGTGTCCACGGAGCGGGTGGCTGTGCACGTGGTTACCGAAAGCGATGAAAAGACCACGCGGCAATCCCAGGGAGAAAATGGATTACCAGTCAAAAGCGGTAACCTGGAAAGTTTCGTCAAGCCAATGTGGATTCCGTGGTTCATGTACCTGTGGATCGGCGGTGCTGGGATAACTTTCGCTCTATCGCTTGCGGCGGCATTTCGTGCAGGACGATTGATTCGTCGTTCAACGGAGATCACAAACCGGCCCGAGATCACGACACTGCTCGCATCGCTTCCGGTCTCCGTGCGCGGTTTACGCGTGTGCGAAACGAGCGAACTGCGCAGTCCTGCTCTTTGCGGCCTTGTCCGCCCAACGATTCTCCTCCCACCAGGTTGGGCGCAGGTGCTTTCGCCAGAGGAGGTGCGGTGGGTATTGCTCCACGAGATTGGGCACCATCGCAGGGGAGACCTTGCATGGCGCTGGGTCTTTGCAATCCTGCGTGCGGTGCACTGGTTCAATCCGTTGGTCTGGGTCGCGGATCGCTCCATGCAGTCCGACCAGGAACTGGCCTGCGACGAATGGGTCCTCATTCATGGCACGACGAGCGAGGTCCGTCAATACGGGGAGGTGCTGCTTCGAGTGTGCGGGAGGTTACCAAAAGCGGGTTTCACATCGGCAGGTCACGCAGCCATGGCCGAATCGGCACATGGCATTGAACGCCGGATCCGAGAGCTTGTGAGAGTGCGCCGCCGGGGTTGGTTCACGTTCGCTGTAACCGCAGGGATCGTGGGAGTTGGCATCCTGGCTTTGAGTGCTCCAAGCAGCGATGCGGGTTCCGATTTGGCTGAAAAACCTCCGGCTCCATCCCAAAACACTCCGGCTCTGGAGCCACAAAACCCTGCTCCACCGCAGAGCGTGACCCCCGCCGGGGTCCAAGTGGAAATCACGACCCGTATGGTGGAAATCTCCGGGAACGTGCCAGGCATTCTGAAGAAGCTTCTACCCAGCGAAATGAATACGACCGGCGTACCGAGAATAGAGTCTATCATGGATGAGGCAGAATTCCGTGAACTCATGGATGCTCTCGCCAAAGAGAAGGGCATTGATCTGCTGACGGCTCCAAAGGTTTCGACACGGTCCGGTCAACCTGCCGTCATTGAGATCATCCGGGAATTCCGTTTTCCAACGAAGATGAAACCTGCAAACGACGGCACTGGTCATGTGGTGCCCACTGAGTTCGAAACACGAAATGTGGGGGTTACCATGGAGGTACAGCCAACGGTGACTGGACAGGGTAAGATTGACCTGAAATTAAATCCGAAGGTTGTGGAATTCCTTGGTTTCGTGGACTACGGCCACGGGCGGCCGCCTCGTGATTCCCTCTCGCCGGATGCCATGGCGGAGCTTCTTGATTTCCGAGGTGGCACGGAAAAGGTCATCAACCAACCAGTCTTCTCCACCCGCCAAATCACGACTCTTGTGTCCATCAATTCCGGTGAGACGGTCCTCCTTGGAGGGATGGGGCGAACGGATCAACAGACCGTTCGCAGTGATTCCTCCACTGGAACGCCGGATCGCGTTGAGACATTTGAGCGATATCTCTTTGTTTTTGTCACCGCCACAATACTGCATGCCGAGAAGTAGAAACGGTAACTGGCATTTGGCGCCACCAAACGATCAGCAATAAGGGAAAGGAAATGGCAGAAAAGGGTCAGGCCAATTTTTTAACCTAACTTCCCCGGCGGAAGGCCTGAAGGGCCGATAAACACAGGGGGTCCGATATTTTTCGGGCTACAGCTGTGCTCCGGAGGGGAAGGCGGCCCACTTGGGAGGGGTGGCGAAGAGGGGCAGGAGTTTGAGTTTG
>JBGSVX010000248.1:0-5951 GCA_041752795.1 Terrimicrobiaceae bacterium | reverse complement strand
CGGTCTGTGTGCCGGCGCGTCAGTGCCTTGCGACCGGCCTTTATCCCGAGCATGCAAACTGCCGGGATTTTCTTGATGACCTGCCACCGGGGGCACCGACTTTCGCACGGTATTTTACTGAGGCCGGTTACTACACGGTTTGCTGCGGTAAATTGCATCACCGCGGGCCGGATCAAATGCAGGGATGGCTGCACCGCATTGGCTCGGAGCAGGCGGTTCGATGGCCGTCTGCGTTCTCGGACCGCATGCAGATTGGTCGAAAAAAGTGGAGGGGAGCCACTGATCTTCGTGAAGCCGGGGTTGGGATTTCTCCGCTCGCGCTGGCAGATGACCTGGCAACCCAGGGAGCCTGCGACTTTTTGAAAATGCGGTTTGACGGTTCGGACGGGCTTCCTCCCGATCTGCCCGTGTTTCTGATGGTCAGCCTTCAACAGCCACACTTTCCACTTCTTGCGCCACGGGATCTTTTTGAAAAATACATGGACCGGGTCGTTCCGTTCGATGACTGCGGTCCCTCGAATCACCCGGTGTTGGATCATGGCCGGCTTGGGCCGGATTCGGGCGTTTCCGCAGAGGACATCCGCCGTGCCACGGCCGCGTATGCTGCCATGGTTGAGCAAACGGATCGCCGCTTTGCCCGAATCATCGAAATTCTTTCATCTAGCGGTCAGGATCTTGACGAGTGGTTGATCATCTTTTGCTCGGATCACGGAGACATGCTTGGCGAGCACGGGCTTTGGGGGAAACGCAAATTTTATGAAGCCTCGGTTCGCGTGCCGCTTTTCTTGCGAGGCCCCGGCATCGCACCTGCGGTCCACCGACGCAATGTGAACCTCGTGGATTTGTTTCCGACGCTCTGCGAAGCGGCCGGGCTTCCGATCCCTGAAGGACTTGATGGGCACAACCTCTTTGATTCCGAGGCGCCGGACGTAACGTTCAGTCAGTTGGGCTCGGATCAATTTCTGATCAAGCGCGGGGCATGGAAATTGATGGTGTTGCCGGATGGAGGCGACGTGCTCTTTAATGTGGACGAAGATCCCGGTGAGTTGATCAACCGGATTGCTGATCCGGCCTGCGCTGAAATTTTGAAGGCTCTGCGGTCGGCTGCCGATTTTTTAAAATAAATAGACTCCATCGGCACGATGCCCATGGTCGGGTCACTCGGAAGCCCTGCCGTAAGCGACATTTCGGGGGAGGGGATCGGGTCGTGTCATTGCGCTGCGGATGTCCATGTGTTTGCCGGACTCTGAGGAGTCCAAGATCGAGTGCATGAGGTCAAGCACGTGATAGGCCAGACGCTCATTTGCGCGGTGTTCCCGATTTTCCGCGATGGCTTCGACCATGTCGGCGACCCCGAGGCCACGGGCATTTTCGTGGTAAGGGCCGTCGAGCGGAATGTCGATCCACTCTTTGGTGTTGCGTTTCAGCAGGCGGACCGGTCCGCCGAAGGTATTTGGGTCCGGGACAGTGAGACTGCCCTCTTCGCCGTAAATTTCGATGTTGGGAAGGTTGTGGCCGCACACATCAAAACTGGTGCACAGCATGGCAACTGGCCCGGCCGCAAAATCCAGAACGGCGGCAATATGAGTTGGGGTTTCCACATCAATCGTGCTGCCTGCGAATGGTTGACTTGTGATTTCGCGGGTTGGCATGCTGATTCGCGCAGAGCCCGAAACCCGGCAGACCGGCCCGAGCAGTGAGGTGAGTGCTGTGAGGTAGTATGGTCCCATGTCAAAGAGTGGACCGGCTCCCTTCTTGTAGAAAAACTCGGGGTTTGGATGCCACGATTCCACGCCACGGCTGAGCATGAATGCGTTTGCGCCAAGCGGCACACCAATCGCGCCTTCATCGATAAGGCGGCGGCAAGTTTGCAGGCCGGCTCCAAGAAAGGTGTCCGGCGCACATCCGACCCTCAGCTTTTTCTCCCTCGCCAGACCGATGAACTCGCGGGCTTCCCGGCGTTTCATGGCCAGTGGCTTCTCATTGTAAACGTGTTTGCCGGATCTGATCGCCTGCATCGCAATGTCGCCATGCACTGCCGGAACGGTCAGATTGATCACAATGTCAATGTCAGCGTCCTCCAGCAACTCTGCGGGGGTCACGGCCTTGGGGATCTGATGTTCCTGCGCCAAGGCCACCGCTCTTTCCAAGTCCAGGTCCGCACAGGCCACAATATCCATGGCCTCAAATTTCTTCCCTGCCTCCGCATAGATCTTGCTGATATTTCCACAACCGATAATGCCAATGCCTGATGTTTTCATGAATATTGCGTGTGCTACTTTGATGGCTTCCTATCCGAAAAAAGGCCAGTTTTTTTGCCTGTTTGGCGGGGATTTAAAAAAATGATCGGGGACTCCTGAAAAACGTTGCTTGACCTTTTCCGGCGGATTCGGAATGAACATGCTTTCACTTTCGTGTTGGGAACCCCCACACGCAGGGATTTGCTGCCAAAACTCATGACATCAGTTCGACATTTTTTACATTTCCTCGTTTGTGCCGCCGTGATTTCAACGGCCACTTCCTCCAACGCACAAACCGGACAGGGTCCGATTGTCAAAGAAATCGCCGTGGAATATGTCGGGGCTCCAAGCATCAGCCGCGATCGTGTTCTCGCCAACCTTGCGACCCAAGTGGGTCAGCCCTACAGCGAGCGGGCGGCAGAAAATGATATCCGGAACATCTATGCGACCGGTGGCGTTGCCAACGTGCGTATATTTGCCGAGCCTCTCGGCGAGGGGGTCAAAGTGACCGTGCTGCTTCAGGGCCGTCCCGTGATTGAGGAAATCATCATTGAAGGTGCGGAACAAATTTCCATGAGCCGGGTGCGGCGGGAAATTGGCTCCAAGGTTGGTGATGTGCTCAGCGAGGAAAAATTGGAAGACGACCGCCAAAAGATTCTGAAAATCTACGAGGATCGGAATTTTTCTGAAGTGGACGTCCAATACAGCATCCAGGAAATTCCGGGAGCCAACCGGGTGCGGGTGATTTTTGCGATCACGGAAGGCCCCAAAATGATTGTTCGCCGCATTTCCTTTGTTGGGAATGACAGTGTGTTGCCGCGTGACCTCCTCAAGGCGATGAAGACCAAACGCTGGAATCTTCTGTCGTTTTTGAACAAAAGCGGGCGGCTGATGCCTGCTCAGGTTGAGGAAGACAAGGTTGCTTTGCGCACGCTGTATCAGAACCGTGGATTTGCCGATGTGGAAATCACGGACATTCGCACCGAACCCCTCGGGGACAACGGCGTCGAATTGATTGTTTCCATCGTCGAGGGTCAGCTCTACAAGGTGAACACGGTCCGCATCGACGGTGTGAATATTGCACCTGAAGACGAAATTTTGTCTCTCTTCAAAATGCGTGACGGGTCGCTCTTCACCCCTCAGGGAATGGGTGCCGACCTCAAAACACTCCGGGATTTTTACGGGGCTCGCGGATACGTCGATATGGTGACCATGCCGGAAATTATTCCGGTGGCCCAAGGCTCCGTGGATGTCCTCTATCGTGTGGACGAAGGCGTGCAGTCTTACCTCAACCTCGTCAACATTCAAGGCAACACCCGCACCAAGGATCGGGTCATCCGTCGTGAGTTGGCGGTGCGGCCCGGTGATGTCTTTGACACCACACTTGTTGATGTGAGCCGCAAACGTTTGGAAAACCTCAATTATTTTTCCAAAGTGGACATGGCACCAACAGACACGATTGTTCCCGGTCGCAAGGACCTCAATGTGATCGTCGAAGAGAAACGCACGGGTGCCTTTAACTTCGGTGTCGGCTTCAGCACGATTGACAGCTTGCTTGGGTTTGCGGAACTCAGTCAGTCAAATTTTGATATCACCAACTGGCCTAGATTCACGGGTGGCGGTCAGCGCTTCCGCATCCGAGGTCAATACGGTCTCGAGCGCAAAGACTTTGTGATTTCCCTCACCGAGCCATGGTTCCTCGGTTACAAACTTTCAGTCGGAGTGGAAGGCTACTACCGTGAAGCCAACTTCCTCTCGGATGTGTATGACCAGTCGAATCTGGGTGTGGCCATCCAGGCCCGCAAACAAATTTGGAGAGCCCTCTCGGCCCGCGCGGAATACCGGCTCGAACAGATCAAAATTTTTGATGTTGGGGATGTTCAGGCAGATGGCCTCGACGATGACTTCTTCGACGACAATTATTACAACAACTCCAACGGAAAATTCGGTCCCGTCATCCAAGATTCCGAGGGCACCTATATTAAGAGTGCAGTGGAAGGCTCTCTCACATGGGACACCCGAGACAGTCTCTTCCTCACCCGCAAAGGCGAGCTTATCACCCTCACCGGGTTTATCGCCGGCGGCGGACTCGGAGGCGACGTGCAGGATTACGGAATCTCTCTGGAACTCTCAAAATACTTCCTCCTCCCATGGGACTTCATCTTCTTGGTGAAAGGTCAATTGGCCGTTGTGGACGGCTGGGGGAGTGGCTCGGAGAACCAGGATGATGGTTACGGCAACGGCGTGCCCATTTTCGATCGGCTCTACCTCGGTGGCGCGAATAACCTGCGCGGGTTCGACTTCCGTAATGTCGGTCCTGTGGATGTTGATGACAACCCTATCGGGGGCAACTCGCTGGCCTATCTCACTTTGGAGCTGACTTTCCCGATCATGTCCCGCGTCCGCGGTGCCGTCTTCAGTGATATCGGCTTCGTAAACCCCGATGCCTACGATTTCGGCTCATCCAACGTGAATGCAGATATCGGTATCGGTTTGCGCCTCGATCTTCCAATCGGCCCCATCCGCGTGGATTACGGCATTCCTGTCATCTACGACAGCTTCAACGGGCCTCCCGGCAAATTTAACTTCAATATTGGATATCAATTTTGAACAAATTTTCGCCACAGCGGTCAGACTTTGACTGCGGCGTATTTCCCGCACCTTTTACATTCTCTAAAAACCTATGATCAACCGTCGTCACATCGTCACCTGCCTCGCAACCCTCGTCATTCTCTCGGCCGCTTCCTCGGCCCATGCCCAAGTCAAACTGGGCATCGTGGACATGAATGCCGTCTTCACCGCCTATTACAAAACCAAGGACGCTGAAGCCAAATTGAATGATGCCCGTGCGGCGGCCAAAAAAGAGCTCGATGAGCGTCTTGAGACCCTCAAAAAGTCCATGGACGAAATCAACAAGCTCAATCAGGAAGTCGAAAAGCCCGAATTGAGCAAGGACGGCAAAGACAAAGCGGCCAAAACCCGTGATGAAAAAGTGCAGGAAGCCCGCAACCTTGATCGCGAAATCTCGGAATTCCGCGGCACCCGCGAGCGTCAGCTCCAAGAACAATTCATGCGTATGCGCAAAGACATTGTTGAAGACATCATGAAGACCGTGAATGAGAAGGTTAAAGCCTCTGGCTATGACCTCGTTATGGACAAGAGCGGTATGAGCATGGGTCAGATCCCGGTAGTCCTCTACTCGCGCACAGATATGGATTTCAGCAATGAACTGATCTCCACCCTCAACAAAAACGCGCCAGTCAAAGCCAACTAAGTCATTTCCAATGACGTTGCGGGAAGCTGCGGAAATCGTTGGCGGCTGGGTTGCGACGGAGAACTATGACGTAGAAATTTTCGGTCCGGAATCCTTGGATGATTCCGGGCCGGGGGATTTTTCGTTCTACGGCAGTCCCAAATACCTGAAGAACTTGCGGAGGTCAAAAGCCACTGCGTGTTTTGTTCCGCATGGGTTTGCAGAGGAGGTCGGGCCGATCCGCATCTGGGTCGACGATCCCGGTGAGGCATTTGCAAAGCTGTTGCTTCATTTTGCCCCGGTTCCAGTAATCTACCCTGTGGGGGTTCACCCGTCAGCGGTTGTCTCCTCCGGGGCGGTCGTTGGTGATGAGGTTCACATCGGCGCAAATGTTGTTGTTGAAGACGGTGCGGTCATTGGTCTCAAGTCCATTGTCTGCGCAGGGAGTTACATTGGTC
>JBGSVX010000247.1:0-5342 GCA_041752795.1 Terrimicrobiaceae bacterium | reverse complement strand
CATGCAGCCGGGTGCGCTCAAACTGGCCGGGATCCAGAATAATTGCGCTGACTCCGGGATGACTCTCTGCGCTGGCTTCCGTGTAATTCTGATTGATGAAGAGGGATTTCCCGGAAGTGGTGGCTTCGTGCATCAACGCCTTCAACTCCTCGACGGTTTCGATGTGTTTGGAATGCGGATCGTAAACGTGAGGGGAGCCAAGGATGAACGCCGTGAGGATCAGTTTTTGGGCCGGGTCATGGGGATTGAGGTTCGGCCGTGTGAGGAGCACGGACTCGCGGATCGGACAAATTGGACGCTTTAAGAGGGCCTCCAACGAACTCGCGTTGAATATCCCAAAAACTCCACAGGCAACCGCTCCAAGAAGTGCGGATGTCGCACGGTTTCCCTTTGATACAGCACCGGCCAACCAGGCAAGTCCAACAGCGGCCACAATGACCAGTCCCGGCAGGGCACCCACCACATACCACTCAAAGAGGTGCATGTTTTTCAGGAGTGCCATGGTGGTAAAGATCGGGGCAGGCAACAACAAAACGGGCAGCAAGCAGGCTCGTTCCCACCCAGTGCCAAACAACCGAATGCAACCGATCAACAAACCAAGGACAACCATCACCGCCACCAAAGAACCAAGAATTGGAGAGGCCTCGAACATCGCCGAAGCTGATAAATGCGACTCCGGGTAAGAGACCTTCCAAGAGAGTCCCGTCACAAAGCGGGCCACCACATTGACAACCCAGTTTCCATCAATCGGCATGAAGTCCATGCCTTTGGAATACTTCAAAAACTGCGGTGCACATGGTGCATAAAAAAACAGGGAAACCAGCCCGGCCAAGGTTGAGGACACAACAAATCGCGTGACATTGGAGAGGCGATTTTCCTGCAACAAGATCAGCACAAAAATCCCGGCGTTGAGCAACACGAGAAATTCCAGAGACCCCGCCCAGGCATACAACATGGCAAACTGACACACCCCGGAAGCAAGCCACCACCTCCAGCGTCCGTCCCGCGCTGCTTTGATGGCCAGAAGGCAGGCCAGGGGCACCAACAAAAACAGAAAGGCATAGCCGCGGACTTCCGGGGTGAATCGGGCATGCCAGGGGTGAAGGGCAAGCAACCATGCCGCAAGCACGCCAGCACCGGGAAGGCCCAACAGCCGCAGAAGGCAAGCCGACGCAGCGATTCCACCAAGGCCCGCGAGGAATGCGGGAAACCGGACCACCGGCTCGCTGTATGGCAAACCCGAGGGTCGCACCACACCAGACCATGTCGAGTTGGCAAGCCTTGCCAAAATGCTGTTGAGAATGTGGTTATTTGGCTTTTGGTAATAAAAGAAGGTATCCCGCCATGGGATCGCTTTGAATTTGACCGAGCCGTCATCATTCGCACGATACGTTCCAGCAATGGATCGACGGATGCTGTATTCTTCGTCGTCCCAAAAGCCCGCAGTCAACCGGGGGGCATTGATGCCGGCTGAAAAGACGATGGCGGCGAGAACGACTGGCCAAAACCAGCGCGGCGAGCATGGTGCCGCAGGCGGGGGACAAATGGGCTGAGGCTTCAGCCACCAATGAGAGGTGAATCCAAGCCCGAGAATTCCAATGGCAAAGATCCCAACGCCATACCAGCCATAAGTTGCCACGCTCACTGCCACCGAGGCCTCCTTGCCAGGAGCCACGACGATATCCCATGGTTTTTTGGCCAGAAAAAGCCAGACGACACACAAGACAGCCAGAAGGCAAAAGCCCGAGAGCACTGCGCGGCCAGTGCCTGAAGATTTTTTGAATGGCTGTGGATTTTCCAAGGTTTGTTAATCAGGATTTCACCGTCTTCACTTCGGAGTTCCCTGGGAACGATGGGAATCCCGGATATCGGTTGCCACGGAAAATGGATGGTTACGCGTGAACATGTCGAGAGCAAAGATCGCTCGCCGCTTTCTTTGGGTGCGATTAAAATTGGGTGAGGTTGCCATGAAAATCAGGGGGCATGGTCGTCTCGACCGTGTAGAAGCTGGCGTTGCTTGGAGAATCAAACTCAAAACGGGCGAGACGCCCGTTCCCCCTGCCTCACCCACTTTTAATCACACCCGCTTTCTTTGGGTGCGATGCAAGGCATGCTGTCATCACAAGCATTTCGTTGGAGGGTTTCGCTTTTAGGAATCGCAGAGGGAAATCCATTTCCTCTACCGCTGGGCCGGCACCTATTTTTTGGGTGGAATCCTTGGTATGATTTTTGGACGCCACTCGGGCTCCGAAACCGTGCCGGTGGAAACGTATTCGAAGAGTTTGCTGACAGGAAAAAGCACCACACCGGGCAGACCCCGCGCATTGATTCGCACGCTCATGTCCATCTGGTCGGTCATAAAAAAAATGTCACCCCGACCGAAGAGGCTGAATCCGGCTCCTTCGATTTCCAGGTTGTCAGTTGTGATTTTTCCGTTGGCGATTTCAAAATCCGAGGTGGCCATGCGGGCGGTTTGATATCCAGCTCCGGGAAGGATTTTATTGATGATGTCTGAGAGAGGCCCAAGAATAGGAATTGCAAAGACATTGCCATCCTCCACCCTGATCGAACCCCGGCCTTTCATCTGAGTGGGCTTTGTCGTCGGGGCGGAGAACTTATAGTTTCCGCTAACAACTCCCTTCGATGTGTCAAAATCAAAATACAACTTGGTGAGTTTTGCGAAATCCACCCGCCGCACATCGGCCTCGGCACTGAAAACGGGCTTCTTGGGATCGATCGAGACATCCGCCGAAACTGCCACATCCCCGCCAAGAAGCTTTGAGCGTTTAACGCGGGCCTGAACAGTTGCCCCGATCACATCCACATTGGCCGAAGTATTTCCAAGGTGAAGAGTTTTCCCAAGAAGGTCATAATCGAGCCCTTCCGGTGACTCCACTTTGAGGGCAAGATTATTTTTGGAAAGATCCTTCATGTGGATGCTTCCATTGGCTTTAACAGAGGGTGGTTCATTGAACCGATAAGGCCGCACCGCGTCCGCAATTTTGGGGTCCACCCACATCAGAACCCCGACAGGATCAAGCGTGGACACAACATTTTCGAGGCGCACTTGTTGGCCGGCAAAGTCATAGGTGAAGGTGCCCCTTCCGGATTCTTTGCCTTGGAACAGGGAGAAGTCCCGATAAGTGACGGCTCCATTGCCGATCTGAAGGGACGAATTCGCCCGGTCGATCCAAATGTCGCGCATGGCGGTTTTCCCCAGTTGAATACTTCCTTCACCGGTCATGAGCTTAAAATTCGGACCCGGACCCCGCAGGGAAATCGTGACAATTGGGCTGTCCTGAAATTCCATGCGCGCGAGCATTTCCTGTGCTTTATCATCAAGAAGCGGGGCGATCGCCGTGGGTTTGATCCGACTCAGCGCCCGCAACCGAAAGTCTCCGGGGGAATACAGCACATCCACCTCTGCCTCGTCGCCACCTACCATCAAACGCGTATCCCGCAAAAACAGTTTCCCATCCCGCCAGGCAAAGTCACCCCGGAGTCCGTCGGCCCGCACCCCACGCATGACAAAGCCTCCAAATTCAAAAGCTCCGGTTGCCGCTATTTTGAATGCCCCGCCAGTGAAGTCACCAGTGCCTTGAACCGAGAGCCTCGGCGGATCCATGAGCTCGAATCCGGAGAGGATTTTCTTTTCAGCCAGCATTCCCAGCAACGGCTGAAGGCCTGCTGAGCTGTCGGCTTCAAAATTCAGCAGGCTGTTCCGCATTGTCGCCCAAACCCGCACTGTTCCCACCCGGTCAAATAGTGTCATGCGGTCCAAATAAAAATCACCACCCAGATACCGCGCTTCGGCTTCAACCCCTTCAATCCTCCAGCCCTGGCCCTCAATCGGCCCGCTGCGAACAGCAATCGGGTCCACCTCCAAGGCCGCAGAGTTCGCAAAATCTCCCTTCACTTCAAAACTCACAGTCAGGGGTTGACCCGGGAATTTGAGATCGGAAAAAAACGCGAGCAGATCCGCAATTTTTATTTTGGAGGGTTCGGAATTATTCTGAGATTTTCCAATTTTAAAAACTTCGGGATTTTTAAAGACCCCGGTTCCCCGGACTCGAATTCCCTGAATCTCTGCATCGAATTCTGTGATGTGGAGGTGATTGTCCAGAAAAACCACCTCGGATTTCAATCGTTGAATTTCCAGCGTGGAGGCCGGGTGTCCAGGTTCGGTGGGCATGGGAATCTTGGCCGAACTGTCATCCAGGCGAATTTGGTCCACAAGAATTCGACCGGACGCCAGTGCGGAGAGATTCAAGGAGACGGCCACCCGACTGATGCCCGCAACCTTTTTTGAGCCTGAGGAAACTTCCACTCCTTCGGCCACAAGGCCCCGCAGAGGATCAAATGAAAGACGTCCGATGGATGTTACAAAATCCCCGAAACTCAAGGCCTGCGAAACGCGCGAAGGAAGGCCGAACCCAATCCCGAAAAATTTGCCATAAGCCAAGGCCAGTGGGATGCCCACAAAAATCAGGACAACCGCAAGGCGAATGAGACTTTTAACTAAGATGCGTGCGGGAGCAGGGAGATGCATCAGACATCCGGCGCCTCAAAGGCCATCCCGTGGGCAGAAGCCACCGCCGGGCAGGTCACTTTGCCCTGCATCACATTGATGCCTGGCTTCAAACCGGGATGACGTGCAACGGCCTCGTTCAAGCCATTTTCAGCAAGTGCCTCGATGTAACGGTAGGTGGCATTTGTGAGGGCTTGGGTCGCCGTGCGGGCATAGGCCCCGGGCATGTTTGCCACACAATAATGAATGACATCCTCCTCCACAAACACAGGATCATGATGGGTCGTGGGCCGCGACGTTTCTGCACATCCGCCCTGATCAATGGCAATATCCACAAACACGCTGTTGGGTTTCATCATTCGCAACATTTCCCGGGAAATCAATTTCGGGGCCCTCGATCCCGGAACAAGCACAGCTCCAATCAGGAGATCAACACCAGGGAGCAATTCCGAGAGACTTGCCTCGCTGGAGTAAAGGGTATGCGCAGTGTGCATGGTGATGTCAAGGAACCGCATGCGCTCAAGATCCACTTCCAGAATCGTGACATCCGCCCCAAGTCCAGTCGCCATACGGGCCGCATTCACCCCACTTGTTCCGCCCCCAATGACAACCACCTTGCCAGGAAGGACCCCGGGAACTCCACCCAGCAAAACTCCCTTGCCCCCGTTGTGTTTGGCTAAAAAGTAACCGCCAACTAAAACCGACATGCGCCCCGCAATTTCGCTCATGGGCTCCAACAATGGCAAACGGTGATTCACCTCGACGGTCTCATAAGCGATGCAGGTCGCACCGGATGCAACCAGGCCTTCTGTGA
>JBGSVX010000246.1:0-7925 GCA_041752795.1 Terrimicrobiaceae bacterium | reverse complement strand
ATCGCCAACCAACGCGCTCTCGATGGGATCATCGATGAAATGCGCACGATCACTCAAAACCTCATCCTTGAGGCCTCGGTCCCGCCCCGCTTAACCAAACCCGAAAATCTCCCAAATCCGCCTTAAGTTCGTGCCATTCGGCTCTGACCCTCAATTTTTTCGACCGGTGGTTTTGCGGAAACCGAAACCGTCGTGTCGAATTTTCCGGCTTTGGGTTGAATATCCATGGAGTTCCACTGCCAGAACACCTTCGTGGAACTTGCATCGCCGGTGGTCCATGCGACCGGCCAGGCTTTGGAAAAATCCCCCCTGGCAATGGCAACCAAATCCCGCAGTTGGTCGAATTCCCGCTGGAACGATGACGACTTCAAATTGCTGTTCGTTTTTGCCAACTCAAGAAGGGATGTCAACCGGTCCCACTCCCCGGATTGCATCAGTTGATTTGCGAGTTCCCGTACCCGCTCGCGTTGAGCGTTGTAATTGGGAATTTTGAGTCCCGCCAATTCGTTGTCGGCCCATGCGGTCGCATAAAATGCCCGCTGAGGAGATTCGGATTTGGAGATGGCGTAGAGAGATTCGGAGATCATTTGTTTCTGATACTCCGGGCTGGAGCGCATCGCGGCCGTCCAGCCATTCAGGGCCGCGACCACGTCTCCAGGTTGGGGATGGGACATGGCAATTCGCGCAAACAGGACATTGTCTGCCTCCTTGGAAAATGACACCGAGTTTTCCCCGGCATTCCGGAAAGCAATGGACTCGGACCAGATTTTGAGAGCCTCGGCGGGTTCGTCTGGCGCAAGCAGCCAGGCTTGCACCGCTTTTTGCGCGGTGAGCATGCTGGTTGGAACGGTCACTCCCGCCAGCAAATCACGAGTAGCCGCGCGCTTTTCCGGTGTGTCCAAAAGCGCCAGAAGGTCAAACGCCGGCACTGACGAATTGGCAAACAATCGCCGAACCCGCTCTTCCTCGACCTCATCATTTGAAAAACCCAGAACCTTGAGCACCTTCTCCGGGGGAGCCGCCAAGGGATCTTTGGAGGCCTCCTCCCGAAGGATCGCGGATTCGACCATCGCGCGCTGATTATCCCGCAGGGGAGCATCCGCCACCGTGCGAAGCCACTTGGAAGCCGCTGCTGGCGGATTTTTTCCAAGTGCACCGCGAATGAGGAGATTCAAGAGGTCTTCGCTTGTGAGGGCGGGTTGGTAGTCGTTGAGCGGATCGGGCAAGTAGAGAGCCGGTTCGGACAGGGCCGCATAGAGAGCCTCAAGTTTTCCGGCTTTCTCAAAGGCCTCCCAAAGATTGGAGGCGCTCTGATTCAGGATATGGGCGGGGTCCATTTCCAAGGCCTGCAAGTAGTCGGCGCATGCCTTCGTCAGATCACCGGATGAAACGGCCTTCCTCGCTCCGGTGATGATGTCATCCACTTTGGGTGCGGATTCCGGCACAAAAATCTTGTGAAGTGCGAGCCCGCCCCATGCGGCATCCATTTGCCAAAGGGAGTTGAAGCCATTGTTTGCACGCAGGCCGAGTGAAACCGAAAGGGAGGTCGCGTCCTCGGAGAGCGAGTTTGCTCGGCGCTTGTTGGTTTTCCTGTTCCAGATTTTGAGGGTTTGCACCCACTGACCCGCCGCCGCCTGGGAGGAATAAATGCTGTCCGTTTGCTTGGAATTGCTCCCACGGAGTATTTCCAATTTGATTTCCGGGAGCTGACCATTGGAAGCGGAGGACCGCAGCCAACCCGAGATCACATACAAAGCCGGCTCCTCATCAATCGCAATAGTCGTCAAAGGAATTTGAAATTCGGATCGTGGAACCATGCCCTCAAATCCCACAGCGGACTTGGCGCCGAGAGGACCATCCAAATCGGTTTCAAATCCGGGCGGCAATTTGCCTTCCGGCAGGCCCTGGTTTGGGATCAAATTCTCGCCCTGCACATACGCGGAAAGTCGGCCCCACGATTTGGTGCCATCCGGGAGTGTCCACCTCGCTTGTAGCAAACCCAAACTCCCCGGAAGGGTCGCTCCAACCACACCGGAAAGGCCCGGCTTCGAAACGGTGGCCACGGATTTCAAAACCGCCGGATTCTCACCGGCAAAAATTTCCACAGCAGTCGGTCGGAATTTTTCCGGGATCGGGAGAGAAACCGGGTCCCACGAGATTCCCTGACGACTTCCCGGCTCGATCGCATCTGACAAATCGGCGGACAATTTCCAATGAATCTGAGTTTTGCCCTCTTTCTGACCCCCCGCCGCACACACGATCTCGTAGTTTGTTTTTTTGCCTTCGGCGGCATTCAGGCGACTTTCAAAGGCGGCAAAAATCGGAGCGTTTCCGTAGTTGCGGCCCTTCCTTGTGGCTGCGGTGAAATCCAAGAGCGCCCGGGCTTCTTTGACGTAGCCATTTGCGATGAGTGCGGAAATTGCCTGGGTGTACGACGCATAATGGGGAAGGTATTGCGAAGCATTGGGGTCCTGCATCGTTCGCGTGATGAGAAGCTCCAGATGTTTTTTGACAGCAGGATCCTTGCGGTAAGGCAATAATACGGGCAGTGACTCTGAAAGCAAGGTCAGCGACTGATCGCCTCCGGAGTGATAGCTCTGATCCGGGATTCTGCCCAGAAGCTTGGGGATTAACTTGGCGGCATCTTTCTCTTTTGCGAGCGCCTTGAGGACTGGTGCCATCATCGGCAAATTAAAAAAGCCCAATGGAATGGATTCGTCATTGATGACAACCCGCCATTCGGCCGCAATCTCAGGACGGCCAAGGGATGTTTTGATCAGAAGGGCCGGGCTGACTCCTTTGACCTGAGGCGATTGTTCCTCCAGAAGCTTCAGGAATTCATCAAGTGTCCCGGTCTCTGCCGCAATGTCCGAAAGCCTCGTGAGTTGATTTTCCTGAAGCTGACCCGGCATGCGATTCATCATCATATTCATGAGGATGTTGCTGATTGTTTGACGCCCTCCCATAATGCCCATGCGGGAGTGAGACGGATTGGAGTTCAACATCTGCCGCATCGTGGCGGCCGCCCCCTCTTTGTCTCCATTTTGTAATTGGAGTTCGGCAAGCCGCATAACGGTCGCAAAACCCGAATTCAAATCCTCCAGCGACATCGTCAGCCCACGTTTGAGGAGCTGAATCGCGGGTTCTATTTTTCCTGCCTGAACACAGGACTCCGCCAACTGCGTGATGAGAGGAGAATTGTAGGACATGCCGGTCAGCCGGTTCGGCAAAAACAATTTGTTGAATGACGCATCGTCAATGGCCGCGAGGGTTTCCGCCAGAAGGAGCGAGTCGGCCGGCTCGGACGTGAGGTTTCCGGTTTCTTCAATGGAGAAACCGGATTTGAACAGAAGGTCGGGGTCCCTGCGGATTGTCTGACAAAGGATTTTGGTGGCAAGGGATTTGGAGTCGGAGCGGTTTTGAAGCAGTCGCAGGGCATAGGCCAGATTGCCGATGCGGTCCGGATAATCCTCCATGTGCTTGAGAAGGCGGTCCCCGGATTTCGATCCTTCGTCATAAATCTCAAGTTCCATGAGACGCAGAACGGCATCAAAATCCCCCGGATCCGCAACCAGTCTTGCCTCCAAAGTCCCGGCGAACGTGTTGAGCGAGTTCATGGACTTGAGGGAGTTCACCATATTGCGGCGCAGGTTGGTTGACTGATAATCATCCCTTGCAGGAAGTGCGCTCTGCATGATTTGAAAGGCAATGCGCTCGGCCTCCTCGGTTTTTTTCTCTGCGACGAGTTTGGAAATTTGCTCGCGGATCTGGTCGCCGGGATCCCGGCGCGACCTTGACGATCTCATGCTGGAAAACTGAGGGATCTGATTGGAGGGAATCCCGAGGCTTTCCAACTGACCCCGGAGGTTTTCGCGAACCTCCTGGGAAAGGCGGTTGCGCACAAGTTTCTGCGCCATGTCTTTGGCCTCGGCAATTTTTCCGGCGGCCCGCAGCAGGCGGATTTTCCTGAGAGCACGAATATCCGGGGTTTCGGATTTTTGGAGTTCGGCCAGGTCAATAACCGCAAGCGCCTTGTCAGCGACTTTGTTCCGTTCGTACATTTCAAGAAGCAGGGCTGCCGAACGCGGTGAGGGATCTGCTTCGTGAAGTTTCTCGACCGCAGCAACGGCCTCCGCCTTCTTTCCGGCAAACCAGTCGGAATAAACAATCCCAAGGAAAAATGGATCCCATGTTCCAGGTGTCACACGTTTGGCAAACCATGCCCGTCCCTTCTCCGCATTTGGAGAGGACGGTGGAAACAGGGCCTGGAAGATCATGACCGGAAATTCCGAGTCCCCGATGGCAAGTTCCGGGGTCTCCTGGGCGAGCATGCTGGGCATGCGTCCGCTGCGATAATGCCTCCCCACAAATGGCATGCCTCCCATGCCGGCTTGGGTGGAGGAAGATTTCAGAGTTTGCAGGAACTCGTTGGTGCTGCGCTCGTCATCAGCCAAAATTGCTTTGCTCAGGAGCATGGCCTCCATCTGCATGATTTGACCTTCCACGTACATGGAATTCATGCCGCCGGGCTTTTTGGAATCCACCGATTCTTTGGCCTGGGCCAAAATTTCGCGGGCCATCTGGAATTCCTCCAACTCCATGGCCAGAGAAACGAGTTGCAATTTCAACATGGGAGAATCCCCGGTACCAGGGTGCACGATCAGCTTGCCCAGCGCCTCTTTAAGTGCTTTCCGCTTCTCCTCGGGAGTTGTCTCTTTGGCCACGCGAATTTCCATCAGCTTTGCCATCTCGCGCTGAAATCCATAGGTCGGGTCCGCTTTTTCAACGCGTTCCTGAATCGTTTTCAGATCAGGATTGTCATTCTGCGGTGAAACAAACTGGGCCGTCAAAAAGAGGCGGTCGGTTTCGATGTCGGCATCGGACTTCGCCGCCTGAGTGGCCAGCAGTTTTAACAACCCCTCCTGATCCCCCATCAAATTCCTAAGAATAAATTCGGAGGAAGTTGATAGCGAAGACCCCTCAAACATCTGATCCAACTTTTTGGCATACTCTTCATCGGTTCCACGAGCCCGCGAAAGCTGCTGCAACATGAGCACAGACTTCGCGAGCGCACGCTGCTGGGGAGTGGCCTGTGCAGAGGTCTGAGGCATCATCCCCCCATATGAAAATCGCAAGCGATTTCCGTAGCCGCCGCGGTTGGGTTGAAACATCATCTGCACCGAGTTTTGGACTTCATTGGCAAGCTGCTGAAGTGACTGAAGCCGGGCCCAGCCGGGAGGAGTACCAAAATACATGATTTGGTTGACCGGAGGTTGGGTCGTGACGGCTTCCATCGCGGCAGGAAATTCCGGGCTGTTGACCATGCTCCAAAGGATCTGTTCCGCTTTGTCAAAATTTAGATTGGTCAGATAGAGATTCGCGATTTCCGTGAGGATAAGAGGATCGGAGGACTTGGCGGCGGCGAGTTCTGAAATGGGCTCATCCGACTCCTTGGTGAAACCGGCCTGACGCAACGCCATGAGCGCTTCGCCCCATGAGGAGGGATCTTTCAAAATGTCTTCCCGTGCCTTTTGGAACTCGGCGAGTCCGCGCTCGGATTCGCTATTTTTAAAAAGTCGCCGGATGAGGTCCGCGCGGTTTTCGCTGCTGGGTTGAATTTCCGCAAGCCGGGTTGCAAGGCGCAGAGCTTCTTCCTGGTCGCCTCCGCGCTCGGCGAGATCCAACAGTTTTGAGACCGCGGTGGGGTCATCGGGATTTCGTCCGAGGGTTTTGGCCAACTCCTCCTGGGCACTCAAATAGTCATCTTGAAGAATAAAAATCTCGGCAAGGTAGGCGCCATAACGGGAGCCGCCCTCCTCGCGTGTCTGCTTGGCGCGAATGGCCGCGGTGAGGTCATCGAGCGTTCCGGTTTGCATGGCCAGTTCGATTTGACGCCGGAAAATTTCTGATCGTTTCCCTTCCCGCTCTTCTGCTTCGAATGCGTCTTGGAGAGCCTTGGCTGCCTCGGCATTCCGGCCCTGCATTTGAAGAAATGTTGCAAGTTGCAGGCGGAGCACCGAAGGATCTCCCGCATAGCGCACACCATCTTTCAGTCGGTCGGCCGCCGCTTCAAAGCGGCCGGTCCGGGACGCAAGGTCCGCATAAAATCCATAGAGCGACCCATCAGCGGGTGAGCGGTCAATGAGCTGGGAGACGGTTTCGAGCGCTTCATCGGGCTTGCCGGATTCTGCGAGAATTTTTGCAGCGGCTTTGAGGCTTTCGACGGCCAGTCGCGGATCAGCCGCGGCGACAGCCCTCTGTGCCGTGACCTGCTCTTCAGGGGTTCCGAACGCCATCGCAAAATTCGATGCGGCTCGGGCAGAACGAACCGGAGAAGCCATCGCCTTCAGGGATTCCAGCGACTTGGTGGCGGCCTCCTCATTTTGATTCACAATGGACAGAGCAAGCAATACCGAGGCCTGCAATTCGGACAACTCGGATTGTTTCATCAGATCCTCCCTTGTTTTTACGGAAATGCCGGCGGTCTCCAAAAATGCGGCATATCGTTTGATGGCATCCTCTGCAAAAAACTCATTTTCCGTGGCAGCCCAAACTTCGGGGAGCAGAACATTCACATCGGCTTCCCGCTGGGATTCGAGTGCCTGTTTCCATGCAAAATTCAGCAACTCGGAGTCAGAGGGAAATTTGGACCGGCCTGCGGCAATTGTTGTTCGGGATTCTTCTGCAAATTCCAGCGTGGACTGAAGCCGGGCAAGGGTCAGATAGTTTTCTGCTGTGGCGAGATCTCCCTCCACCAGTCCGGCAAGGCTGGCAAGTGCAGCGGCATTGTCACCTTTTTCGAGGTGATGTCTGGCAATTTTTTGACGTGCGTCGGAGGCTGTCGGGCTCACGGAAACAAGGCGGTTCCATTCGGCAAGCGCCGCCTCGGTCTCGCCTTTGACCGCAAAAATTTCTGCGAGTTGCGCAATGCGGGCCGGGTCTTTGGAGTCTGCCGGCGCAAGGCGTTTCCATGTTTCGATGGCTTCCGCCCGGCTGGGTGCATCCCCGGCCCGCCAGAGAAGATCCCCCAGGAGTATCAGCACATCCGGCGAGGTTTCGGTGGGTTTGGCGAGTTCCCTTGCTTCCGCGATGGCCTCGGCCCGAAGGCCCTGGGATTCGAGTTGTTGGATCAATTGAATCCGAAGGCGGGTCTCTCCCGGTGCCAGCTTGGTGGCGGCGCGTAGCCGGTCCAAAGACTCGGCTCCCTTGCCAAGGTCTTGAAGAACGTCTGCCTGGGATGCCAGCGCTTCAAAGTCCCCCGGCGCTGCAGCCGTCCTGCGTTCGTAGTAGGACAGCAGGCCGGGCAGGTCATCTTTCCTGCGGAAAAGTTCCTCGATGCGACCGCGAACCTCGCGATTGATCCAACTCCCGGGGCTGGTTTCCTCAAGGGCCAATTCATAAATGCGAACGGCCTCGTCCGTGTTTCCTTCAAGTTCAAAGGCCCGTGCAAGACGCAGGGTCGCTGCGACTTTTCGGAAGGGATCGCGCTCGCTCAGTTTTTGGAGCTTGGCAAATGCCTCCCTTGCGACCGGGTAGTCGCCCGAATCCAAAAAGGCTTCGCCAGCCTCTTCGAGCACATAGGGATCATCCGGATATTCCGCGATGGCCTGCTTCCAAATCTCGCCCGCTTTTTTGTCGTCGAAAGATCTCTGATACAACAACGCCAGCGACCGCAAAAGTTCCATGCGCAACACGGGAGCCAGGCCCCCGGCTTTCAGAGCCTGATTGTAGGCCTCCGCAGCCTCCGTGAACCGGCCCTCGGTCGTTTCCAAAGCTGCCAGCAGTTTGGCCGCGGAAACGGGATCTCCCGGTTGGCCCATGGACTCTTTGTAAAACACCCGCGCCTCCTCCGGGGATCGCACGCGTTCAGCGAGCAATCCCCGCAAAATTAGATACCTCCCGGCGTCCTCAGGGTTTTCAGAGCC
>JBGSVX010000245.1:0-3566 GCA_041752795.1 Terrimicrobiaceae bacterium | reverse complement strand
TGAGCCCGTCCAACTGTGTCGTGAAATATTCGAGGAGCTGGGGTTGATTCAGAAGTTCGGCTCCATCCTGAGAGTAGTCTTGGGACACGACCGATGTGAGCACTTGGGTGCCGCGGACCCAACCGCCGACACTCACAAGTTGCGCGAGATCATAATCTCCCAATTCCTCCATTGCCCCACGGACATCCTGCAAAGCTCCATCAAATTCCCGACGGACCCCCGCCCAATTTTTGGCGTCTGCTTTTTCGGTGATGCTTTTGCTGCGGGTAATGACCGCTTTGCGCACATTGATGGCATCGGCAAGTTCGAGAACATTTTGGCCAATTTCTTTAACTCGAACCGGGTCCTGCGCTTGCACGGCAATGAATCCATCGGCGATGACCGTTCCGAGGAGGAGGGCCACTTGGGCACGGTTTCCGGAGCTGGAGGCCTTTTGCCCGGGCAGTTCGCTTTTCCAATTTGGAGACCCCAGCTTGTCGAGCACGATAAAAATTTCGCTGGGGACGGGAACGACAACGTCCTCCACTGAGGCGGCAGGGAATTTGGAAAGGTCAATTTCCTGCGGTGCCGGCTGGGCGAAAGCCAAGGAGGCGCAGAAGGTGATCGCTGACGAGGAAATGAGCAGGCGATGGAACATAAGAAATTTTGGGCTTCGCGAGGCGGAAAGCCCCCGCTAGAACATTGGACAAATTATGCGATGAACGCCTCCCGAATTCAACAACTTCTTGAGATGGCCTCTTCCCGGAGGCTGCTGGTGATCGGTGACGTGATGCTGGACGAGTTCGTCTGGGGTCGCGTTTCGCGGATTTCTCCCGAGGCACCGGTACCGGTTTTGGACGTGTGCGGCGAGTCTCAATATCCCGGGGGAGCAGCCAATGTGGCCAGAAATTTGCGGCCATTTTGTGATGCGGTTTCGATTTGCGGCTTGGTGGGCAAGGACAAGGCGGGGGCGGACCTTGCGGGCTTGCTGACCGGGGATCATATCAAAACCGATGGATTGGTCACAAATCCGAGCATGCCAACGATTGTCAAAACCCGCATCGTGGCCCGTCAGCAACAAGTCGTTCGGGTGGACCGGGAAAAAAAGGCACCGCCTCCACCGGAAATCCGCAGAGAGGTGCTTGCGGTTATTGAGCGCATCTTGCAGGACGTGGATGGAATTATTTTTGAAGACTACGGCAAGGGGCTCATTGATCAGAATCTGGTCACCGAGGTCTGTGGGCTGAAAGGTGCCGCAGGCAAAGTGATCACCGCCGACCCGAATCCGGGGAATCCCCTGAATTGGAATGGGGTCTCGGTGTTAAAACCCAATCGGGCGGAAGCCTTTGCGATGGTGGGTCAGCCTGACCCCGGTGCGGAAGAGGACCCCCTTAAGGACCGAGCTTTGTTGGAGGTCACTGGCAGGCTCTTGGAAAAACAGGGAGTGCCGACGTTGTTGGTGACCCTTGGCGAACATGGCATGCTCCTTCTGGAAAAAGGCCAGCCTGCGTATCACACACCGACCCGTGCCCGCGAGGTGTTTGATGTCTCGGGAGCCGGCGACACGGCGATTGCGCTGTTCACCCTCGCACTTTGCGCCGGGGCGTCCCTACCCGAAGCCGCAGAAATTTCGAATCATGCCTCGGGCGTGGTCGTTGGAAAACTCGGCACCGCGACCCTTTCCCCGGAGGAACTCATTTCCGCCGCCATCCTGGCCACCGAAATCTAAATTTTTCACCAAAATCCAAATGATCAAAAACCTCGTCACCCTGTTTGTTTCTGCGGCCTTCGGACTGTGCATCAGCCCCGTCACTCTGGCTGACGACCAACCCATGCCGGATGGATGGTCCACGGAACAAAACCCGGTTCCCATGGAGCAGCCTGCGCCGCAATCAGGCATCATACCCTCCTCCGAGCCGCCGGTGCCCAATTGGGCTGTGGCCGCCATGCTCGCCATTGATCCCAAATATACGCAGGGCATCGTGATCGTCACCGGCCAGGGCGGAACACCGGAACCAAAAAAATGGGTGATCTCAGCAAGGGATTCCGATGATCTCGGCACCCTGCACCGAATCACGGTGGCCGACGGTCAGGTCATTTCCGACGTGCAATCCATGAACACGTTTGAGGCGCTCAGGCAGGACGTTTCGATTGATCCCACCCAGGTGCAGGTCGATTCCGGGGATGCGTTTCTCATTGCCCAGCCGATTGCCGCTGCCAATTCAAAAATTATCGGGCGTGTCGATTATGCGCTCACAATCCGGGGGACGGATGCCGCACCCATATGGACACTCAATTGTTTTGATCTCAACGGGGGATTCCTTGGCAAAGTGATCCTTCTTGCAACAACCGGAACCGTGCTCTCCACGCCCGGTTTCAAAAATTCTCCCACCCCGTGATCCCCGGCATCCGCAAATTTCAACATCGTTTTGCTTGATGCGCTCGTAAGAAAACAGGACAACCAATGCGATGACCGCCACAGAAACCCAATCCAGCGCCTCACCGAAATCAGGCCAGGCCGACCGCATCACCCCGGACTTCGTGGTGCAGGCAGAAGAATTGATTTCCCACTATCCCGTTTCAAAACGCAGCGCCTCACTCCCGCTCCTCCACCTCTGGCAAAATGAATTCGGGTCCGTGGACAGCTCGGGCGTGGAATGGATCGCCGCCAAACTGGAACTTGAACCCATCAATATCCTGGAACTCGTGACCTTCTACCCATGGTTCCGTCAGGAAGCCGCAGGAAAAACCATCATTCGCGTCTGCCGCACTCTCGCCTGCGCCCTCGCCGGCGGATATGAGGTCAAAGAAAAATTCTGTCAGGCCGTCGGCCTGGACCCCCACGCTGAACATCATGGCTTCGGGTGTGCGCCACCAACCACGCCGGATGGAAAATTCAGCGTGGAATTCGTTGAGTGTCTTGCCAGTTGCGGCAGCGCCCCGGTGGCCCTTATCGGCGACGATCTTCACGAACGCATCTCGCCCGCAGAAATCCCGGCCATCGTCGAATCTTACAAATCATGACCGCAAAACCTTTTGTCATTCCGCCCGCCCATCCCCGCGAGCGCCGGATCATCTTTGAAAATATCAGCAAGCCGGGCTATGACCCCAGCCTCGAGACCTACGTCAAAAATGGTGGGTATCAGTCGCTGAAAAAAGCTCTCGGCATGAAGCCGGCAGAGATTATTGACGTCGTCAAAGCGTCCAATCTGCGTGGTCGCGGCGGGGCGGGTTTTCCTTGCGGAGCGAAGTGGAGTTTCATCAAACACGACGATGGCAAACCGCATTACATTGTGGTTAACGGGGATGAGTCCGAGCCCGGGACATTCAAGGACCGCTACATCCTGCACTACGATCCGCATCAGCTCATCGAAGGATTGGTCGCTGCCGCTTACGCGACCAACTGCCACCTTTGCTACATTTACATCCGCTGCGAATTCCCCCACGCCGCCAAAATCGTCTGGGACGCAATCAAAGAAGCCAAAGCCAAAAATTTCGTTGGCAAAAATATTTTGGGCTCGGGGTTTGATTGTGACATCTACGTGCATCAGGGAGCGGGTGCCTACATCTGCGGTGAGGAAACGAGC
>JBGSVX010000244.1:0-4042 GCA_041752795.1 Terrimicrobiaceae bacterium | reverse complement strand
GAGAATGGTCGCGACTAGTAGCTCGAGGGGATTTTTGAAATGGAGTTCGCAGTGGGCGTCCGGATAGATCCTTGGGAGGCGAAGGAGAAGCTCGGATGCGCGGGCTTGTCGGGTCATGGCAGAATCAGCGATTGAAGGAATTGATGATTTGCGCTGTGCGTTCGGTGGCGCCGGTGTGGACGTCCAGGCAGGCGGAGGCGGCCAGGGTCATTTTGCAGCGTGCCCCTTCATCGTTCAAGAGGCGGTGGCACTGGTCCAGGAGTTCGTCGGCATTTTTAACACAGAATGCTCCACCGGCATCCAGCATCTGACGCGCCAATGAGGCAAAATTCTGCATTTCCGGTCCGAACAGAACCGGTTTGCCGGCCGTTATCGCCTCTGCGGGGTTTTGTCCGCCTTTGGCTGTGAGACTTTTTCCGATGAACACCACGGTTGCGCAAGCGTACCAATCGCGAAGTTCGCCGGTGGTATTAACCAACAAAATTTCCGGGCGGGCGGGTGGGGCCACTTCGCTGCGGAGCGCCGTTTGATGCCCTTTGGTGGTGAGGTCGGCAAAAACTTTTTGGCAGCGTTCTGCGTGCCGGGGGACGAGGATAAGGAGAAGGTCTGGAAAATCCTTGCGGAGCGTACGTGCGGTTTCAGCCAGCAGGATTTCCTCGCCCTCGAAGGTGCTTCCTCCCAAGAGAACCGGCGTGCCGGCAGGAATTCCGAAGTCCCGCAACACGGGCTGAAAGTCCCTTGGTTTGTTTTGCGGGGTCGTGAGGGCGGGGTCGAATTTGATGCTGCCCGTGAGGTGAAGACGCCGGGGCTTGACTCCCAGAGACTCCCAGCGGGTCATGTCGGCATGTTCTTGCACGCAGAGAGCCTCCAATTCATTGAACATCGCCGAGGCTAGGGGCCGCACCAACTTGTAGCGTTTTTCAGAGCGTGGCGAGAGTCGCGCATTCACAAGAAATCGCGGAATGCCCAACTTGCCGGCTACAGCCATCATGTTCGGCCAGATTTCCGCCTCGACGAGAATCAGGCGTTGGGCATTGGTGACCCGCAGGGAATGTTGCACGACTCCAGGAATATCCAGAGGATGGTAGATTGGTTCGAGCAGCGCAGATTTGTGGCGGTGGGCCAGCCGGTATCCGGTGGAGGTTGTTGTAGAAAGCACGACCCGCAAACCCGGTTCATGGACCCGCATTTGTTCGATGAGTTTGAGGGCAATCATCACCTCGCCCACGCTCACGGCGTGAATGACAGTCCACGGATGCGATCCCAGTTTGTCGGTGACCCGTTTTGAGTAAATGCCGAATCGCTGACCGAATTTGTGGCGGTAATTTCCGCGGCGCACCATGCGGAGAATAAACGACGGCAGCATGATCACAAGGACCACCGGAAAAAGCAGATTGTAAAACAGCCGTAGAAAGATCATGTCGCCGATTTGGTCAAATACGCGATCCGGCTTTTTCCGTATCGTTTGAGTTTCAACAATTCAAGGCCGACAAAGATGGCTGGAGGAACCGAACATTCAAGAATCACCGTGCCATGCGGGGCGAGGGCCTTGGCCAAATGCGGAGAGGCCACCAATTCTGCGGCAAAGTCTCTGGGGCTGTCATGTTTGGTGTAGGGCGGGTCAGCAAAAATCAAATCGTAGCCACCCTCCCTCGCATAGAGTTCCAAAAATTTGAAGGCGTCCATTGTTTGCACGTTTGCCTCCAACCGGGTCCGTGTGAGGTTGCGTCGCATGCAGATCGCGGATTCGCGATTGGCATCCACCATGGTGGCCTCCCGCGCTCCGCGGCTGAGTGCTTCGATGGCGAGGGCTCCACTGCCGGCAAACAGGTCAAGCACCCTGGCATCCGGGACGGCATCGCCCAGACTCGAAAAGACGGCTTCCCGAACCCGGTCCATGGTGGGGCGAAGGTCACCCTCGGGCACATCGAGAGAGATTCCGCGGGCGCTCCCGGTGATCACTCTCATCCCGCCACCCCCGCTAGGAACGATTCCAGCAGGCAGCTCAATTTTTCGAGCCCTCCGGCTGTTTTTCCTTTTTGGGAGCCGGAGCACGGAAAAGGTTTTGGAGCAAACCGCCAAGATCCTGTCCCACCTTGGCTCCCACCAACTTGTCCAGCAGGTCGGTGCGGGGATTTGCCAGCGTGTTCATCACTTGGAATTCCAACTTCTTGAAATCCGGATCATCGGTCTGCACAAAGTTTTTTCCCATCACCGCTTTCAAATTCCGCTGAAGTTTCCGGTTCACATGAAGCGCCGCATCAATATCCAAGTCTCCATCAAATGCCACGACACCTTCCCCGGTCAGCATCAGATTTTCAGATTTCATCACCATGCTGTCCACTCGAACCTCTCCCCCGGCGATCGTAAACTTGGATGTCGCTTCGCGGAGTTTGAGGACCTGCAGTTCCTCAATGCCGAACATCTGACCGAACTGCACCAGGAAATCGACGGGGGTGAGCTTTGCTTCAATGAGATCCATGGAAGCGGTTCCGGCGAAGGAATCCGTGTGGCGTGGATCGCCGGAGATGTTAACCTGCCCGTTGAGATGGCCGGCTGTCCCGCTGGTTCTTCCGCCGGAATCCTCAGCAAGTTTTTTGAGTTTCACTTCCGAGGCGGACATCGCCATTTGGAAGACCGGGGCCTCTCCGGTTTCGAGGTGGTATTTGCCCAACAATTTTCCCCCGGCGAGCGAACCCGTGATCTCGGGCATGTCCAAAACGCGACCGTCCCAAGTGAAGGGGCCTCCAATGCGACGCGGCTTGAGGGCATCCACAATGTCCATATTGCCAATGTCAAAAACGCCAGCACACGTTTTGTGATCCTGAATTTTTGCTTCAAAGTCCGCTTTCTCAAAGCGCATAATCGTCTTGCCCCTGGCGTCAATAAAGACAGCGCGGGCCCCTTGAATCCGGATGTTTTCCAGAGTGACTTTGAAGCTTTTTCCTGACGGTGCTTTTTTGTCGGGAATGGTGACCGGGATTTCCTGTTTCGGCGGAGGCGGCACGAGGATCATCCAATTTCCTTCTGCATCCTGACGGGAAATCATGATCGGGTTTGCCAGGACGACCTGTTTGATCAGGAACTGACCTCCCAACAAAGAGAAGAGCGAAAATCGAATTCGGAGAGAATCGGCTTCGAGGAGGTTTTCCTTGGGTTTATTGGGGTTTGGGACCGAGATCGAGCGGATCACGAATCCTCCCCATGGGGTGTAGAGGCTTCCGCCCACATTCACTGGAGCCCCGAGGGAGGCCGTGGCGACCTCACGAATCCTGCTTTGAACCCCCTCGGATTGGAGGTATAAGTTCACAATTAACAGGGCGATGCCGAAAACCAACGCAATGGCTCCGGCAATAATCAGAAATTTCTTGGCAAACTTGGGCACCCGAGGAAGCTAGCGCACTTGTTGAAAATGTGAAGTGAACAAATCAAAAAGCATTTTGGTGATTGTGAATCCTGCGGCGCGGAGCGAGCGGGCCCGAGCCCTCGTGGGACGGATCCGCGGGCTTTCGCGGGATGTGGAAGTGCGTGTGACCACCAAGCCGGGAGAGGCCAAGGCGCTTGCCGCATCAGCTGCGGGAAAGTCCTATCGGGCCATTGTGGCCGCAGGAGGAGATGGCACCGTCAACGAAGTGGTCAACGGGCTTGCTGGAAGTCAGGCCAACTTTGGCATCCTCCCCATTGGGACCATGAACGTTTTTGCGGCTGAGCTGGGATTGCCCCAGGGAAATCTGGAAAAAGCGTGGCAGGTCATCGCAGAAGGCCACACCCGCCCGATTGATCTTCCCTCTGCAAACGGGGGGTACTTTGTGCAATTGGCAGGCATTGGATTGGACGCCGAAGTCGTGAGCCGGACCTCCCCCGATTCCAAAAACGCACTTGGTCCACTCAGCTACCTGATCACCCTCGCCCAGGTGGCCGCGCGCAAACCACCAAAAATATTTTTAGAATCTGCAGATGGTGTCCAAAGAGATGGAAGTTTTGTGCTTGTCGGAAACGGGCGATATTATGGCGGTCCCTTTGTGCTGTTCAAAGACGCCAA
>JBGSVX010000243.1:0-4799 GCA_041752795.1 Terrimicrobiaceae bacterium | reverse complement strand
GCTCCCGATCCATGGTCAGATCAGCGAGGCCCAATTCATTTTTCTGCGCAGGGTCCTCAAACAAGCGGGCGCGGCCGAAGCTGCGGCGGTGATTCTGGATATTGACACCCCCGGCGGCGCACTCTCCGCCACCGAGAAGATTGATCAGGCCATCCTGAAATCCGGCCTTCCCGTTTACAGCTACATCAACACAAATGCCGCCTCTGCCGGAGCGCTCATCGCCCTCTCCACCAAAGCCATTTACATGGCCCCCGTGAGTGCCATCGGCGCAGCAGCCCCGGTGATGGGATCCGGTCAGGAAATGGAGGCCACCATGACCGCCAAAGTTGTTTCATATTATTCCGGCTATTTCCGCAGTGTGGCGGCTCAGAACGATCACAACCCGGAACTCGTCGATGCCTTCATGAACCTCGACAAAGAGGTCAAAGTCGGCGACCGCGTCCTGAATCCCAAGGGAGCCCTTCTCATCCTGAGCGCACAGGAAGCTGTCGAAGTCGTGAATGACAAACCGATTCTCGCGAGGGGCATCGCAAAAACCGTGGAGGATCTTAGCGAGCAGGCCGGACTTAACACCAAGGATATTGTTCGCATCGAACCTTCCGGTTTTGAGTCCATGGCCCAATGGATCACGATCCTTGCTCCCATGTTCCTCATGGGCGGAATGATCGGGGCCTACATCGAATTCAAATCCCCGGGCTTCGGCGTCGCCGGTCTTCTCTCAGCACTCTGTTTCCTGCTATTTTTTGCAGGTCATTATATCGCCGGTCTCACCGGATTCGAAGTGGTCGCCATCTTTTTCTTAGGCCTGCTCCTCATCGTGATCGAACTGATCCTATTCCCAGGAATCCTAATCCTCGCGGCAATTGGTACGGCCCTCATGCTCGGAGCCCTGTTTTTTGCCATGGTGGATTTTTACCCGAGTCAGCCAATGACCTTTTCCTTCGATGCCTTCGCCGTGCCAGTCGCCAATCTTTCCATTGGCCTGGCCCTTGCTGTCCTCGCCGCAGCCCTCATCGCAAGATTCCTCCCGGAGTTGCCGGTTTTCAATCGCCTCATCCTCGCAAAATCCGCAGCCTCCGGCCCTTCAGTTCCCGTATCGTTTAGTTCCTCTGTGAGCAAAGTCCCTGCCCTTGGAGAGACCGGCGTCGCTGTCTCCATGCTCCGCCCCGCAGGCAAAGCCCAATTCGGTGAATCCCTCGTGGACGTCGTCACCGAAGGCGAATTCCTCGAAGCCGGCACGCCGATCCGAGTGGTGCGCGCAGGTGGCGATGCGGTCGTTGTTGGAAGGGGATGAGGCGCGGCTGCTGAACAGTTTATTGCGACTGCCGATAGTCACAGCACCTTTGCCCCGGGTCATTTTTCTTGAGCAGCCAAGTGACTTGGCATAATTGCTCAACCGCATGAAATCTCCTTTCTGGCTCGCGTGCGTTTTTTCTATCATGACCTTGAGTTCCCTTTGTGCCTCAAGCCCTGATCAGGAAAAGGCCTTCCTTGATGGTTTCAAAACGGCCTTCGAGGCTGGCGACAAGAAGGCTCTTGTCTCGTTTCTTTACACCAAGGGGGCGGATCCCATGGCGCTTGAGTTTTACACCATGATGATTACCGAGGGAGCAGGGACGAAAATTTCTGCCATCGAGCTTCTCGAACTGACGTCAGATGAAAAAAAGGAGGCAGGCAAACCGCAGGAGGGACCCGATGGGGAAAGTGCCAAGCTGCCTTTGCCACCCACTCGAAGGCTCGTCATGAAAACCACCACCGCCGGCGGCACCAGCACCAGCAAGTTTTTCGTTGCGGAGTCCGGTGGAAAACTGGTGATCCCTGTGCCCAGCCCGGTCAAATAGTCCGGTGTCTTGGCGGGAATCCTTGGCTCCTTGGAATTTTTGGCGGCTTCTCCGATGATCGACCCCAAGCAGAGAGAGCGGCATTCTGGTCAGTGTTCAAAAATCAAATACTAACAATGTCTGTGTCGGGTGAAGTGGTTGGGATGCTAGCCGCAGGTCTGGCCCATAATTTATAAGCTTCATGCCTTGGTGCTCCCGGAGATGGTCGATTTTTCGTCATTGCGTGGCGTTAAATGCGTGCCTCGTTTCGACATCCCGTTCTTTGTTTCCGTGAGAGGTCATGATCACAGGCAAAGAGGACACGCTGGTGAGATGATTTAGGAAAGATGCGGCAGAAGAGATCAGGGCGGGATCAAACTCAGGCGTGGCTTTGAGCAAGAGGGTCGTGAGGTTTTGTTGGTGGTCCAGATCTGGCTTTGCAGGCACAGGCAGGCGGTTAAGAGATCCGGCATCGGTTTGATAGCTGTGGCACCATTTCAGGCTCACGCCACGAGCGAAGATATCCATGTGACTGATGAGCAGGCCGGAGAGTTTGCCGATTGACTCAAGCGCGTAATGCAGGAGAACGGCATCCGGGTGACCACGACGGAAATGTCCCTGCCATCCTTGGGCGATGTTGTGGAGTTCGGGTATCAGAACGTCGAGGGAGGTGTCCTGCGTTGGTAGAGGTCCAGCACCGTGGCGGGTGAGGTAGGTGCGGAGCACGCCGTAATGGTTTATGTGAGCCGGAATATCAAACCGCATGAGCGTCTGCTCCACGGTTGCGGTGTTTATCGTGCTCCATGTCGTGTGCGGATGAAAGCCCCGCCATTCATCCAACAATACGCCTTGCGCTCCTTCAAAGAGGACAGTGCCTGGCTGGGTGAGATGTCTGTGAATGGCCTCCTCTGATGCAATCGGGCATTGACGCGCAAGGGCGTATGCAGCGGTCAGCCATTTGGATGCGATGGTTTCGCTTTGAAGCACGCGCAGTTCCTCCTCATGGTCAGGCATGCAAAGCGGCTTGAACTCGGCCAACAAAGTCTGTCGGATGGCTTGCAACTTATCGTGCGCTTCGTTGATATGAAGAAGATCCGCATAGCGCAAAATCTGTTCTGGATGCTCCAGCGAGTAACGGACGGTTTCGCCAACGCCGACGCCACAGGTGCCATGCGCTGCAGAGCCACGCAAAAGCTCTCGCAATCGCCCTGCGGCTTGATGAAACGGAGTTGTGATGCGGCATTGGCCGTCGATTTGCAGACGTGTCAGGGCATCGCTGACTCCTGCCGCCGCGAGCACTTGGGCTTCTGTTAATAATGCGGTGGGATGCAGGATCATGGGATCGAGGAGCAAGGTTCTCACACCAGGCACGAAAGTGGCGGCACCGAACTGCGAAAAAGTGTGGTGGGCATCTGGCGTGACCACATTGTGCCCCGCCTGGGCACCGCCATTAAAGCGGACGATGGTATGCGCTTGCCAGCGACGGGCAATCGCATCGACAAAGAGACCCTTGCCACAGTCGCCGAAGCCCAGGCCCAGCACTGAGGCGTAGCGCGTGGCACTCACGAGGCTAGATCAGTCAAAGAGGCGTTTCCACCAGAACTTGCCCGTCGGGGCCGATGCTGACGTCGCAACGGCGAATCCGGGCAGTTTTTGCTGTGCGGCGCAGTCCCGAATGGCCCGCATGGTGGAGCCGACATGCTCGTCACTGATGCCATTGGCAGCCAAAATTGCCGCGAGCGGGTCGAGATCCGTTATCACGCCTTCGGTGATGCCGACGAGAGCCGCGGCCACTGTGCAGGTGTCTTTTGGAGATTCCATCTGGATGGCGTGATCGCCGAGCAGTTCACGCCAGCGGGATGCAACAGTCTTTCCGCGTTGGGGATCAGGGATTAGGAAAAAGAGATGATAGCTCTCTGCCGCCGCAGCGATGACTTCCTCAATCGGGATGTCCTCGTCGAGTTTGTCGCCTATCAGGGCCTCGATGTGATGACGCGAAACGGCGGGATATGGCAATTCGTCGCCCGTGAGGAAGAGGTAGCCCTTCTTTTTCCGCTTCACCATGTTGTCCATGTCCGTGTGTTGCGCGGCAACATAGAAGGCCAATTCGTAGTTTTCTTGTCCTGTGCCGCCACCGCCTCCCTCAAGGTAGCTCCATGTGAGCCACTGATCCATCAGCTCCGCAGTGCTCTCAAATTGGCCCACCTGAAGCGGTGCGCTGTCCGAGTTGACGTCGCCGATGGCCATGAACATGAGCTGCGGATGCACGATGCCGCAGGCGGTGATGAGCTTCATAAAATTCGGCAGTTCCTCCTTGGCGAGCATCTGTGGAATATTTCCCATGGACCCGGTGACATCCAGAGCAAAGGCAATGCCTAACGAGTCAGGATGGTCCTGGCTGTCCCGGCATTCACGCACTTTGAGCCCCTTTGGATTCATTAGCACGTGGCATTGGCGCTGGACAAAGACTTCCGTGCCAGCCTGATGCGTCCGTCCTGCGGCAATGGCGGCATGTGCGGTGAAAGAGTAGTTTCCGTATCCCATAAGAGTAGTGTGTGAAGTTTGAGGTTGAGGTGAAAGATTTAGAGATCGAGAGAAACAAACGCAGGGGGGCCAAAAGCAGCCCGTGCCGCGCTGCGGAGCAACGCATCCAGCCCCTGTGCACCGTGCTGCTTACAAAAGTCAGCATCGTTGGCAGCCTGTTCAACAAGGGAATAAAGCTCCACTGGAATCTTGCTTTTGGCGTTGGCCGATTCAGACCCTCCATCAAGTAAAATCTGAATGATGCGGGCACTGCGCATGAGGTCGGCCACCTGTGCCGGGTCATTGGCATTTTTTTGCGCCGAAGCCCAACCAATGAGGCGGGCATTATGGTCGCCCGGATGCACCAGCACATGCTCAGGGCGCATGTCGCCATGAGCCCAACCACGGGAATGAACGAAAGCCAACATGCCGAGCATGCGACGCCAAATCCAAACC
>JBGSVX010000242.1:0-2015 GCA_041752795.1 Terrimicrobiaceae bacterium | reverse complement strand
AAGCCTTCAACTGGGTGCACGGGGTTTACATCGGTGCCACCGTGGGTTCGGAAATGACCGCTGCCGCCGTGGGTGGTGCCGGCCAGGTCCGCCGTGACCCGATGGCCATGTTGCCATTCTGCGGTTACAACATGGGCGATTACTTCAATCACTGGCTCGACATGCGCCGCCACGTCAAAGTGCTTCCCCGCATTTTCCATGTGAACTGGTTCCGCAAGGACTCGGAAGGCAACTGGCTCTGGCCGGGCTTCGGCGAAAATATGCGTGTCCTCAAATGGATCGTGGAACGGTGCCGTCATGGCGCCCACGCCCTCGAAACCTCGGTCGGTTGGGTCCCCAATTATGAGGATCTGGACATGACCGGACTGGAGGACGAAATCACACCGGAACATTGGGAAAAACTCCAACTCATCGACAAGGCCGACTGGCAGAAGGAACTCATCATGCAGGATGAACTCTTCTTCAAACTCTACGCCAACCTGCCGAAGGAACTCGTCTTCCAGCGCGAGCTCCTGATCTCACGACTGTAAACAGGGATTCTCCCCGGAGAATTTCCCCGTCCGAAACCTGAAACAAGGCCCGTCGGATGTCCCATGTGGACACCGGCGGGCTTTTTTTCTCATACCATCTCTGTAAAATAAACAGACTCAGAACATCGGCAGGATGCCGATGCCACGTGGCATTGGCTTCCAGCCAATGATCCAAACAAATCCAGAGTTGGCATCAGGCTTGCGCGATCGGCCATCTCTCGGGAGAATGTGCGATCATGGACTTTTTTGAGAGGCAGGAAAATGCGCGGAAGAGAACCGGTCTTCTCGTGCTCTTTTTTGGACTGGCTGTCATAGGCATCATTGTCGTACTGGATGTGATTTTTTCGCTGATTCTTGGAATTCCGTGGAATGATTCCGAGTTGATGCTGTGGATTGCTGGCGGGGTGATCGCCATGGTGACGATCGGCAGCCTCGTGAAAATGGCGGAGTTGTCCCAAGGTGGACGCGTGGTCGCAGCCATGCTTGGTGGAGAACAGGTCAACCCGCACACCATCGATCCTGACGAACGCCGTCTCGTCAATGTTGTCGAAGAAATGTCCATCGCCTCCGGCGTGCCCGTGCCGGAAATTTTTGTGCTGCCCGATCCGGCAATCAACGCCTTTGCGGCGGGTCATGGTCCCGGAGACACCGCGATTGGAATCACGCGTGGGGCCATCGAGCGGCTGACCCGCGACGAATTGCAGGGCGTGATTGCGCATGAATTCAGCCACATTTTGCATGGGGATATGAAACTCAACATCCGGCTGATGGGTTTGTTGAATGGGATTTTGTTCATTGCGTTTCTTGGTGGCATCCTGCTCCGCATCACGTTTTACATGCCATCGGATGGTGGTTCGCGAAGCAGTGGTGGCGACCGAAAAGGCGGGGGAGGGCTTGTGATGGCCCTGTTGGCAGCAGGGGTTGCCCTGTATCTGGTGGGCTGGATCGGCGTGTTTTTTGGAAATCTCATCAAAGCCGCCGTGAGCCGTCAGCGCGAATTCCTTGCCGATGCCTCCGCCGTTCAATACACCCGCAATCCCCAAGGCATTGCCGGAGCCCTCTACAAAATTGGCAAATTCACCGCACGGCTGACCAGTCCCCGCGCGGACGAAGCGAGTCACATGTATTTTGGAAATGGAGTCGGCGACAATCTTTTCAATCTCTTTGCGACCCACCCGCCGCTACCTGAACGCATTTCGGCAATCAGTCCGAATTTTGACCCATCCACGGTGGACACCACACCACCGGAAAAAAAAGAAAGCGTCTCCCAAAAGTCCCGCCCGACTCCTCCACCACTGCCTCAATTTGGCGCCGTGCCAGCCGGCGGAATTTTTATGGGGCAGGATGCCGCCCCTCCGGTGGGTTTTGCGGCCGCTCTGCTTGCTGCTCTCCCGGAGTTTTCCCAAAGTGCCGTGCGAGAAGTTCAATCGGCCATGGCGCTTTGTTATTCGCTGATTCTGGATACGGACGATGACCGACGGACCA
>JBGSVX010000241.1:0-3778 GCA_041752795.1 Terrimicrobiaceae bacterium | reverse complement strand
GACGATTTTTCTGCATGATGGGTCAAACATCAAAACCATGTCCAAGAAATCCACAGAAGAAAAAGGCAAGAAGGCGGTCAAATCTGCAAAAAAAGCCGAACCCGAAAAACTGACTCCGGCTCCCGAAGTGAAGGAAGTGATCGTGACGGCCTCCGGGACCAAGAAAAAACAGAAGGTGTCTTCTCCAAAAAAAGAGGCATCAAAAAAAGCGCCTTCCAAAAAAGCCGCAGGCAAAGCCGTTCCTCGCAAAAAAGTTGTCCGTCCCTCGAATGATGATATTGCGCTTCGCGCCTATTTCATCGCCGAGCGTCGTCAGGCTCTCGGACTTCCCGGAGATTCCACAGGAGATTGGGTCGAGGCCGAGCGTCAGCTTTTGGAAGAAGCCGGGCTCAAAAAGTAAGTCTCCGGGTTTGCTGAGCCACTATCGCCAAAGCTCGAATGGCACTAATTTAAGGCAGTTTGGGGATGTGGCACCGGCGGTCCCGCCGATGATCTTAACTGGGCAACACGGCCGGGACGGCCATGCCAATGCACTGTGTGCCATTCCACACTGACATGAAAAAGTGAGCTGACCTCCCCGTGGTCAGAGGCGCGGACCTATTTCATACCTGTTACCCGGCGGGAAAAATTGCCTACTTAATCAATGCCCATCCCCCGTAAAAAATCGCTCGCACAGGTGCCAGCAGGAATCGAACGCCTGTCAGAATGACACTCATTAATTGTGGCCAAGGTGATGGCCGGAGGATGTCAACAAACAAGCAATGGCGCATGCCTTCCGTCGTGTTGCAAGATTGATGCTGCAACGTATCATCGAAGATGAAAAGTTTATCTTCCTGCCAATAATGCATTTGCTCGCCGACGCGAATGTAGGCGTCCTTGTTGTCGATCTCGTTGAAGTTGTAGAGAACTCTCAATGTGACCCGTAAAGGTCCGAAGTGTTCACCAGTTGATTCCTTTTTGTTGAAGCTCGAAACGCCAATCGTTCGGATGTATTGGAATGAATGATGGTATTCGGGGATTTCAATCGATACCGGAATGTTTTTTCCATACCATTTGAAGAAGACCATTGTTCGCTTCTTTTCCTTCATTTTGGACTCGATCAGTCCGACCAAATTTCTCCTGATGGCGGCATCAATCAGCGTTTGTATTTCGTCCCGGCAACCTTCAGGCAGATCCTCGAGTCGATAGATGCCTCGATTCCGAAACGGCAGACAAAGAAGATCCATTGCTAAATTGAAAGGGGCGAGCATCCATGTGAACACACCATTGCCAGCAAAGTAACACTCGAATAGGCGGAGCGTTTTCTTTTTGTGGCGCAAAACATCGATTAGCCCGAGGGCGACATAGGTGGCAAATATCCAAGGAATGAAATAGAGGGCTAATGCGAACAATGCGATGCGCTTCAACGACTTTTTCAAAGGTCGCAGCACGCGCCTTCCAAATGAAACCGGGTTATTGTCAGGTGAGGTCTTGCCCGCAGCCTCAGGTTCCCCTTCACCCGTTTGATTCCCTCTCTCTTGAGTTACGTCGTCTTCCATTGGCTCGTGTTTTGAGGAACCGATGTGCCGCCATAGTTCCCACCTACTGATAGGAAATTTCTTTCGGCCCCCCGGGCGTTGGCCTGGGGTTTGAAGCCGGAAGCGGGTGTTTCCGTGGTCGGATGCTGGCATTTCGAGGTTTGGGAGTCAAGTGCCCGCCTTTTGCTGACCCATTTGCGCATTTGCGTTATCCCGACGGACTAGCCTTAGGTTTCTTACGCGACAGTTTATCCATTGACGATATTGCTGGAAGTGGTGTGCTCCCAACTTTTGGTGTTTTTGTTTTTTCGACGGAGTTTGTGCGAAAACAAAAAAAAGGATCCCGTTTGCATGGCCTCTGGATCCGTGCAAGCTTGGTCGCGATGAAATCTTTACTCGTTGCATGTGTGCTCGGTCTTTTCGTTCAAGGGATGACCAGTGGTGCGGATTCCCTGGAGTCCGAACTCATGGAAAAACAAAAGACCAGCAGCGCCAGGTCCGATCCCGAGAAACAGCGGGTTTATGCGGAGGGCATTCAGTCGGTTCGGGACTCGGGGATTTTGCAATCCGCGATTCAAGTGGGTCAGAAAGCTCCGGATTTCACCTTAAAAAACGCCCAGGGCGACACGGTTACCCTTTCCACTGAATTAAAAAAAGGTCCGGTGGTGTTAATCTGGTATCGAGGCGGATGGTGCCCGTACTGCAACATCACGCTGGTTGCGATGCAGAAAATTTTGCCGGAGCTTAAAGCAGAAGGAGCGGAATTGATTGCGCTCACGCCTGAGCTTCCGGATAAATCCCTGACCACTGCCGAAAAAAATCATCTTAGCTTTGAGGTCCTCACAGATTTGAACCATCAGGTGGCAAAGGAATACGGAGTCGCCTTTGAACTCACGCCTGAGGTGGCTGCCCGCTACAAGGAGCATTTTGACCTTGCCGAATTCAACGGGCAGGCAGCCGGGTCCAGCATGCTCCCGCTCGCAGCGACTTACATCATCACCGGAGATGGAATGGTGCGTTACGCATTTTTGGACGCGGATTACCGGAAACGCGCTGAACCTCGGGAAATTGTGGATATGCTGAAAAAGATCAATGAGCCCTCCAAAAATACCTCCGGCATGGAACAGCCTTAATCCAAATTCGCGGCAAGCTCAACTTCAGTATTCTCCACAAAATCAATGAGCACCTCGTTGACCGCCTGCTCAAACACCTTCCCACACCCGATCACATGGTGAGATGCCTCGGAGAAATTCATTCGCGAAGTTTAAACACTGATTGATGTCAGAAACCGGAAGTTTCTGATCTGTCCTCATCCCTTCATGTCCTTCCTGATCTTCTTGGTAATTCCAAGATTACTGGTCTTTAAACTGCGAGATTTAGGGCTATATCTAGTTCCGATGCCATAGGTTAAATGTCGTTTGGAAATCCTATTTCTCCAGCGCATGTCGTTCTAAAAGAGCATTTTTCATTATTATGGGAAGTTCGTTTCCATAGCCCGTCCCAGACAAGGAGGACTCTCCATCGGAGTCACAATTTGATAGGGGGTAAGCTACAGACCCTACGCGTCAGCGTTGCGTGCGGGCCTTGCCAAATGGACCCGTTGGAGGGTGCCTCTTCTTCGAGCTTCTGTATCCACCGCCAACTCCTGACCGGCATTGGCGATAAGGAGGCCAACCGTCAGTTCGAAACCGTTTTCACGTGTTCAGGCTTGAAAAGTCCTTGGTTGAGGTCAGCCGCTCCAGATACAGGTAAATGATGGGTGTGATGTAGAGGGTGACAAGTTGGGAGATAATGAGGCCGCCGACAACCGACAGGCCGAGGGGTTGGCGGACATCTCCTCCGGCTCCGAGGCCCAAGGCGATGGGCAGGATGCCCATCAGAGCGGCCATGGTGGTCATCATGATTGGGCGGAACCGCACGAGGCAGGCTTCGATGATTGCTTCCCGGGGTTCGGCCAATCGCGTTCTGCGGGCCTCAAGAGCAAAATCAATCATCATGATCGCATTTTTTTTCACGATGCCGATTAACATGAGGAGTCCCACGAATCCGTAGATATTGAGTTCCATGCCAAAGAGCCAGAGGGTGAGCAGGGCACCGAAGCCTGCGGAGGGGAGGCCAGAGAGAATGGTGAGCGGGTGGATGAAACTTTCGTAAAGGATGCCGAGCACAATGTAAATGACCAGAATTGCCGCCAGGAGCAGGACCCAGAGTCCTTCCAGCGAAGACTGGAAAGCCTGCGCGGCGCCCTGAAAGCTCGTGCT
>JBGSVX010000240.1:0-1564 GCA_041752795.1 Terrimicrobiaceae bacterium | reverse complement strand
GCTAAGGTGCTGCGTGACGCGGTGCAATTTATTTGGTCATAACAAATGGCGGCTTCGCCGCGTTGGACGCCCCAGCGGAGTGGTGCGGCTACAGGGAACGCAAGCGCGGTGGCAGGGAGGACTCTGTAGCCACGGCACTCTGTTGCCGTGTTCCGACCCGGCGCGAAGCGCGTTGCTGCTGAACTACCGCAAATACGTGTTGGATTTGCGCTCCCGGCCGATCGTGGTTTCGGGGCCATGACCCGGGAGAACCACAATTTTGTCGGGGAGGGTCATGAGTTTGTTTTGGATGCCTGAGATGAGGGCCTCGTAGTCCCCGCCTGGAAGGTCCCAACGGCCCACTCCGCCGGAGAAGAGCACGTCGCCGCCAATGAGGATTCCTGCTGAGGGAATGAGTGTGCAGAGGCTGCCGGGGCAATGACCCGGCACATGAAAAACTTCCACGGGTTCTCCGAGCCATGAAGACTTTCCTTCGCCGACGATGAGATCCGCACTCACCGATGGCACTTCCAATTGATAGCCCCAATTTTTGAAAAAGTCGGGATCTTCCACCATGGGAACCGTGAGTTCATGCATGTAAACCGGGCAGCCGTGACGGGCTTTGATTGCTGCGGCATCTGCGACATGATCGAAGTGCCCGTGGGTTAGCACGAGGAGATCGACTTTTTCTTTGGCAAAGGCGGCGTCCGCTCCCTGGGGCGCATCAAAGAGGATGTTGCCCTCCGGGGCGCGAACCAGGAACGCATTGGTGTCGAGAACTCCACCAGTGAAGCCCACAAGGGTCGGTTTGCGATTGGGATGATTCATGGCATCGAAAAAATTAGTTGGCTTTCACGATGGCGGCTACCAACCCTGGGATATCGTGGGTTCTTGCTTCGATGTCCACCGTGAGCCCGAGGGACATCATGGTGGCCGAGGTCACGGGGCCAATGCTTGCCGTTTTTAAATCCGGCGGAAGTGGCAGCCCGAGCGCATGGAAATTCTCGGCGGTTGAGGAACTGGTGAAGGTGATGAGATCGGCACCCTCCTCTTTGAACCGGCGGATTCCCCCGGAGACATCTTCCGTTTCAGGAACGGTCCGATACGCGATGGCCTCATCCACAATAGCTCCACGTTTGGTCAACTCCACGGCCAGCATCTCACGGGCTCCCTCCGCTCTTGCCAAAAGAAATTTCAGGTTCTCGACCGTCGTCTCTTTTTCGAGCGCCTTGAGGATCGCCTCAGCCACATATTTTTCCGGCTGAAGATCGACTGCGAGGTGATGTGCTTTCACCCGGGCCGCCGTGGCGGGTCCAATCGCTGCGATGCGAACGCCACCAATCTCGCGTGCATCTTTGTAGATTTCGTAAAAGGCATGGAAAAATGCATCCACGCCATTCGGACTTGTGAAAACAAGCCAGTCATAACCATGCGAGTCCATGACCAACTCATAAAACGCGCGTTTGTCTTTGGGAGGTTCGATCCGGATCGTCGGTAATTCAAAGGCGTCGGCTCCGAGTGACCGGAGTTGAGAGATCAATTCGCCGGCCTGCTGACGCGTCCGCGTGACGGCGATGCGTTTGCC
>JBGSVX010000239.1:0-9649 GCA_041752795.1 Terrimicrobiaceae bacterium | reverse complement strand
GCTGTCTGTGACACAAACAGGGAGTCCCTCGTTTCTGTTGCGGGCGATTTTTCAGCAACTCCCTTTCATGATTTTGATGAAGGAATCAAAGCGTTTGCTCCCAACGCGATCATTGTCGCGACGCCTGCTCATCTTCACCTTGGCTTTGGACGGGAAGCCATCAAACAAGGAATTCCCGTGCTGCTTGAGAAACCGATTTCGGTGGATTTGGAGGATGCCCGTCACTTCGCCAAAGAGGTTTCCGAATCCAATGGCCGTGCGGCCGTGGCCTTCGTTTACCGCTTTCACGAAATTTTCCATCTCCTCAAGGAAATTCTTCATTCGGGCCAACTTGGTGAACTGCATCAGGGGATTCTGACAACCGGTCAGCCATTTGATCTCCTTCGTCCCTCATATGCCTCAACATATTTCGCCAATCACCAAACCGGCGGAGGGGCAATTCAAGACGCTCTGCCTCATTTTGTGAATGTGATGGAAATGCTTCTTGGACCGGCAGAGTGGGTTCAGGCCGCTGCCGGACATTGCGTTCTCGAAGATGTCACGGTGGAGGATTCCGTTTCTGCAATCATTGGACATGGCGGAGTCAGAATGACTTATGTGCTAAACCAGTTCCAGTCCCCCAATGAATCGATGCTTGCTATTCATGGAAGTTTGGGGAGCGTGCGCTGTTCGTTGCAGTCCTACGAAATTGCCGTGCATTCCCGAAGCCGGCCGGAATGGGTTTCAACTGCGGTGACTTCCATGCCTCATGCCGAAGCATTCAATCGTCAGGCAAAAGCATTTTTGAAACTTGTGGACGGGGAGGCTGACCTTTTTTTGTGTGGCATCCCGGAGGCGATCCAGACCTTGAAATGTTGCCAGGCAGTTTTGGAATCTGCGCATTCCAGAGAAAGGGTGTTCGTGTGATTGGCAAACTGATTCGTCTCGCGATCCTCGGCCTTTCGGAAGGGAATGGGCATCCCTATTCATGGTCTGCCATTTGCAATGGTTACAATCCCCAGGCATTGGAACCTTGTCCATTTCCAGTCATTTCCTCCTATCTGGCGGGAAACCCGGATGGTGCTTCCGGCATCCCGCAAATGAAGGTGACCCATGTTTGGACTCCTCTAAAGTCAGATGCCGGTTCCATTGCCCGGTTTGCCACCATACCCAACATTCTGGATAATCCCGCGGATGCCCTTGGCAATGTCGATGCGGTGATTGTCGCCACGGATGACTGGACGGAACACCTCGACCTTTCGCGGCCATTTCTGAATGCGGGAATTCCCGTGCTGATTGACAAGCCCCTTGCCCTCTCGATTGAGGATCTTCAAACCTTTTCAAACTATCACGAATCAGGAGCCCGTCTGATGAGTTCCAGCGGCCTCCGGTTTTCCCAAAAAATTCATCCCTTGCGCGACGGCCCATGGTGGAGCATTGCCGCTTGCATCAATTCATCCTGGGAAAAATATGGGATTCATATTATTGACCCACTTCTCCAAATTTTTGGACCCGGGTTTTCAGAAGTGCGATTGATTCCGACAATGTCCGGCGAACTTTTTGTGGCCAATCATAACAATGGATGCACGGTCAGCGTGCATTCCATCCAAAATAAAAGCGCAGGGTTCGGCCACCTGTGTGCCTTCGGATATCCCAAAGTTCAACTCGTGCAAATGGATGATTACTTTCATTGCTTCCGGACTCTGCTAACAAATTTTCGTGATCTTTGCCTTGGAGCTGAGACGCAGGTATCCTTTGATCAGACTTTGGAGGCCATGCGGGTGATTCTGGCCGGCATGCGCAGCAGGGAGATAGGTGGCGGACCAATTTCCGTGGTGGACCTCATAAAAAAAGTGGAGCCTGACCGGTCATTGCTCTGATTCCTTTGACCTGTGAAGCCCCGACCAAACTGATATTGAAATGACCGCGTCGCAATTTGCCATGAAGACATTTTTCCCCAACTCCATCATAGCCGAAATTGGGTCTGTCCATGATGGGTCCTTCGGAAATGCCGGCAAGCTGATTGAGGCGGCTGCGGCAGCCGGTGCCGACACGGTGAAGTTCCAGACACACATAGCGGACGCGGAGACGCTTGCGGATGCACCAATGCCTCCATATTTTCAGGGAGAGCCGCGCATGGACTATTTTCGAAGAACGGCCTTTTCTGAATCCCAGTGTCGCGAACTCATGCACATTGCAGAAGGATGCGGAGTGAAATGGATATCCTCGCCGTTTTCTCTGGAGGCTGTGGACCTTCTTGAAGGCCTTGGGATGTCGCTTTACAAAATCCCCTCGGGAGAGGTTTCCAATCTTCCTTTGCACGCGCGCATCGCTTCCACCGGGAAACCGGTCCTTCTCTCCTCGGGGATGAATTCCTGGGAGGAACTGGATCGCGCTGTGGAAATCTACAAACAGGCCGACTTGCCACTGCTTCTCATGCAGTGCACGACCGAATATCCCTGCCCGCCGGAAAGGGTCGGGCTCAATGTGATGCAGGAAATGGCTGCAAGATATTCCACACCGGTTGGATTTTCTGACCACAGTTCGGGAGTTGCCGCTCCCATTGCCGCAGCAGCCCTCGGAGCGACTGTTATTGAGAAGCATTTTGCCTTTTCGCGTCTAATGTATGGCAGTGATGCAAAAAATTCCCTGGAACCCGCAGAATTTCGCCTGATGGCAGATGCGATCCGCAATGTCTGGCGAATGCTGGAATGTCCGATTGACAAATCCGATGCCTCCCCTTTTGCAGAAATGAAGCGGATTTTTGAAAAGAGCATCGTGGCAGCCGAAGACATTCCGGCGGGAACCTCGCTGGAACAAAAACACCTGGCTTTCAAAAAACCAGGCGACGGAATTCCTGCTGCTGATTTTCAAAAAATTCTCGGGCGTGTCACAACAAGGTTCATTTCCCGAAACACAAAATTTCTTCCCGACTTTCTGAATTAGCCACCAATCTTTATGAAAAAAATCTGTGTCGTTGTTGGCTCCCGTGCCAACTATAGCAGCATCAAATCCGCAATGGCCGCGCTTCGCGATCACCCGGCCCTTGAACTTCAACTTGTGGTGGCCGCCTCCGCGCTTTTGGACCGCTATGGTGCCGTGGTCAATCTCATCGAACAGGATGGATTTAAGGTTTCAGCACGAATTTATATGCTCATCGAGGGGGAAACCCCTGCGACCATGGCGAAATCCACGGGTGTTGGCCTAATGGAATTGCCATCGGTTTTTGAAGAATTGAAGCCGGATGTTGTTCTCACAGTGGGCGACCGTTTTGAGACCATGGCGACAACTCTTGCAGCCGCATATATGAACATCCCCGTGGCACATACGATGGGAGGAGAGGTTTCTGGCACAATTGATGAAAGCATTCGCCACGCAGTCACAAAATTTGCTCATATCCATTTTCCAGCCAGCAAGGAGGCTGCCGAGCGGATCATCCGGCTTGGCGAACCGGAGGAAACCGTGCACCTTGTGGGCTGTCCGCGCATTGATCTTGTTGCCGACATATTGAAACACGGTGGAGATTTGGACCCGGCGGAACTTTTCAGCACAGGAGTTGGCGACCCTCTGGATTTGAACCAGCCATTTCTTCTGGTATCCCAGCATCCGGTTACCACCGAATACGGCGAAGGGGAACGACAGATCACCTCTACGCTTGAGGCCGTTTCGTCAACCGGCCTGCCAGCCATTGTGCTCTGGCCGAATGCCGATGCCGGCTCCGATGATCTCGCCCGGGGCATCAGGAAGTGGCGGGAGAAGGGACGGGATTCCCACATGCATTTCTTCAAAAATCTGCCAACGGCAACCTACATCAAACTCATGGCAAGAACCGCATGCCTTGTCGGAAATTCTAGCAGCGGCATCCGGGAAGGTGCATATATCGGCACTCCGGTTGTGAACCTCGGCAGCAGACAGTCCATGCGCGAACGCGGAGCCAATGTGATTGAAGTTCCACACGAACGCCCCGCCATTGAAGCCGCTTTGAAGACCCAGATTGCCCACGGGCACTACCCCATGGAACCAATTTACGGAGACGGCACGGCTGGTCAAAAAATCGCAGAGGTTCTTGCCACCCTTGGGCCGGTCAACGTTCAAAAACGGATCACCTATTGAACATTGCTTCCCAGCTCTGCCCGCTTTGTGGGGGAACCCTCGGAGAATCCCTGCTTTCAATTTCCGTGCCCGACCGGTTCGAAAAAGCCGTGGGCGTTTCGGAGAACGACTATCTTAGGCTCTGGCGGGATTGTCCGGGATGTGGGGCTGCTGTCGATTGCCCGCCTGCCGAATCGGTTGAACGCCTTGGCACTTTGGGAGCACGTTACTACGATGTGGACTTTGCCGGGGGCACCCTCCGCAGCAAGTTCGACCGTGTGATGAACCTTCCTCCACAGCTTTCTGACAATGCCGGGCGGGTGACCAGAGTTAAAAATTTCCTTGCCGCGTTTCGGCGCCAGCTTTCTTTCCATGCTCCGCCACGAGTTCTTGATATCGGAGCAGGATTGGGAGTTTTCCTTGCGGCATTTCTTGACGGAGCGTGGGAGGGCATCGCGGTTGAGCCGGACCCGCTTGCCGTGAAACATCTGCACTCCCTGGGCAGGCTTCACGTGGTGGAGGGCCTGTTTACCGGGGAAAGCCAACTCGGTGAATTTGATCTGATTACTTTGAACAAGGTGGTGGAACACTTGCGTGACCCTTCAAGTCTGCTGGCAGACGTCCGCAGCGCACTCCTGCCCGTTGGCGGCATTCTTTACATTGAGGTGCCGGATCGGGAGACCATCGGAAGAAGACCATCGACAGACAACATCCTTGGCGTTCTTCATTGGCATCTTCATTCCCCACAGTCTCTCTCAGCACTTTTGAAGCGAGCGGGTCTTTTCCCTCTCTCCGTCGAGCGGGTTTTTGAACCAAGCGGAAAAATCTCCGTGTGTGCCTTCGCCTCAAATTTAACAACATTGGATGTGCTAGCCAGTCAGGACATCCCCCCGCAATCATGAGCATCCTCGCCGTCATCCCGGCACGGGGCGGGTCAAAGGGCATTCCACGAAAGAACCTTGTCATCCTCCGCAACGCCCCTCTGATTTCCCATACGATTCGATGCGCAAAACGCGTTCCGGAAATCACACGCATTTTTGTCTCCACTGATGATGAGGAAATTGCCGCTGTGGCGCGATCCGAAGGGGCTGAGGTTCCGGCTCTGAGGCCTCTGGATATTGCGCAGGATCAGACGCCAATGATCGCTGTCTTGCAACATGCCCTTGAAGTTTTCGGCGGGTCCTCACCCGGCATTGAAGCCATCGTCCTTCTTCAACCAACTTCGCCGCTGCGACATCCGCACTCCGTCTCACAGGGAATATCCGTCTTTAGAGAAAAGTCGGCCGCGAGTGTTGTCAGTGTCGTCCGTGTTCCTCATTCCCATACCCCGGGCAGCCTTCTCTCTTTGCTGCCTGATCAAAAAGTGGTGGATGCGTTTCCTTCCAGCAGCCATGCAACCCGGCGTCAGGACAAGCCGGGATTTTATGCGCGGAATGGTCCGGCAGTATTGGTTCTGAGCCCTGGGACGATTTGCAACGGGGTTTTGTATCCTGAAAACACAAGAGGCTTCGAAATGTCAAAAATCCAATCTCATGACATCGATGAGTTTGAGGATATTGCTGTCGCTGATGCCCTCTGGCCCCTCGTTTTTCCGCAATGATTCCGACTGTCCTGTATTGGTGGAGGTTGATAAGAACCTGGTTCGAGTGGAGCGGACTCCGGGGGTTTCCCCGTGCAGATAAAAATTCCCCCCTCGCTCTTGTGGCCTCCCTCTCGGATTGGGAGTATGGCTGCAAAGTGGAATCGATGCTGGCTCTTGGCCTTGCGGGAGAAAACTGGAGGGTGCGATTTCTGATCAGAAATCCCACATTGCGAAATGCCCGCAGATGGTTCAAGTGCGCCGGGTTCCGCGACTTATCCGAATTTTCCAGTTATGAAAGCTGGCTAGGGGACGAAAAAGCCGCGGTTTATTCCGCAGAGGTAAAAGCGCAGGGAACCAGTTTCCAGCAAGTCAAGGAGTGGACATTCCGCAACTGCCTCATCGGTCCGCAAATCCTCGCCAGCATTTCGAGGAAAATGTTTTCTGCCGGCTTTGATGTGAATGATCCGGAAGTTGCCGGGCGGGTTGATGCCCAACTCGTAACCGCCATTCACAATGTCCTGGCTGCAGAGCGGGTTTTGGATGCACTTCAGCCCTCCCTGCTTCTGGTCAACGAGGCTAATTACACGTATTTCGCGTGTCTGGTGGATGTGGCAATTGCCAGGGGAATCCGCGTGGTGCAGTTCATTCAGCCAAGCCGCGAAGATGCCATCATCTTTTGGAAGCTGGACCAAAGCACCCGGCGAACCCATCCGGCTGCCGTCTCGGCCGCCACTCTCGGGCGACTGGAATCCTGGAACGACCCCACGGTCCTTGAAGACCAGGTTTTCAAAATCTTTGGAGAGCGATATGGGGGAAAGTGGTATTTGCAGAGCAGGAACCAGATCGGTGCTTCCAAGAAAAGCCGGGGCCAGGTGGTTCGGCAATTGGAAATCGAAAGCGGACTTCCCATAGTCGTTGTATTTTCCTCGGTTCTCTGGGATGCAAACCTATTTTACGGACGGGACCTTTTTCAGGACAATGGTGAGTGGTTCAAGGCCACTCTTAAGGCGGCTGCCGCCAACCCAAATGTTTCGTGGTTGATCAAACTTCATCCGGTAAATAATTGGAAAAGGGAGTTGGAGGGCATCCATGGGGAAATGGCCGAAATGCGCCTTGTCAGAGAAGCCGTCGGGGTGCTGCCCCCTCATGTGAAACTGTTGCTGCCGGATTGCGGAATCAGCACGCTCTCTCTTTTTGAGATTGCCGATTTTGGCGTAACCATTCGCGGAACAGCCGGCATGGAAATGCCATGTTTTGGCAAACCAGTCATTACAGCAGGAACTGGCCGCTATTCTGGGCTGGGATTCACTTTGGACTCCAAAACCAAGGAGGACTACCTGACTCTTCTCGCCCGACTTCCGTCCATCCCTCCGCTCACTCCGCATGAGATTGCGCTCGCTAAAAAGCATTTCTTCGCGGCATTTCGGCTGCGTCCCTGGGAACTGCAATCCTTCAAGGCAACCATGCGTCCCCCGAAAGGCCCCGGCGATCTCGACTACGCGCGCTTAAGTCCTGTGGTTAGAACCTGGAACGACCTCCAAAAGCAGGGTGATCTCAGCCGCTTTGCCAGGTGGGCGACTGTCGGAAAGTCCCCGGACTACATGGAAGAGTCCAAGTTGCCGTGAGTCATGTTCCACGCCACGCAGAGGATATTCCAGCCCTGACCGGGATCCGGGGCATAGCGGCCTTTGCCGTATTTATCGCCCATGCCGGCTTCTGGCAGGTCAATCCGGCCTTCGCCGCACCCGCCCGATTTTTTCACTGGCATGGCCAGGCCGTGGACCTGTTTTTTGTTCTTAGCGGGTTCATCCTTTGCCACGTCTACGGAGCCGTGCCAACAAAGGGATGGGGTTCATTTTTCCTGGCACGCATTGCCAGAATTTACCCGCTGCATTTGCTCGTGCTCTTCTATTGCGTTCTTGGTATCTGGCTCGGATTTTACAAGGAAGTTTGGGACAGCGAACTCTTCTGGAAACAGTTCTTTCTCGTAAATCTCTGGCCGGGATTCTTTACAATTTCCAAATGGAATGCCCCACAATGGTCGATTAGCGTCGAGTGGTTCTGCTACATCTTTATTTTTCAGGCAGCCGCTCTCCTGGCCTCATTTTTCAAGGGACCAAGGCTGGTTCCGATTCTGATTCTTTTTGCTTTTCTTGTTGTAAACGCGCTGCAGGTTTATCTATGGAAATCCCCATATTTGGATTTGACGCGCGGGCTTTTGGGATTTTCCGCTGGCATCGCCCTTTACCATTCGGCCATTGCGTTTCCGGTGCTGCGTTCCGCTGCCGTCAGGATTGCCGATGTTCTTGGCCTTGCCTGGCTTATACTCATGATATTGGGGGGCTTGAACGTCTCAACGTTCGATTGGATGATCCCATTGTTTCCTTTTCTGATTCTTGGACTGACAGAAGGGAAATCGCTCACGGCCCGATTGTTTTCCTCAAGTTTCTTCATCTGGTTCGGAAACATCTCTTACGCTGTCTATTTGATTCACTATCCCCTGCTGAAAACCCTGCAAGACACCGGGGTTCGGGACTTTGCTTCCCAAATGTCCCTGCCATGGCAGGCAGCTTATGTTTTCGCAGTCATCCTCATGGTGATCAGCCTCTCGCACCTGATCTATTACCAATTTGAAAAACCCTCCCGCTTTGCCATCCGCCGGGTCGGCTCATTTTTCGGAAAATTCCTGGCACGCTGATTTGATTTCTGAATGACTGAGCCAGTTCCACGCACGCTGCCAAGGCGACTCGATCCGCTTGATGCCATCCGGTTCATCGCGGCTTTGTTTGTGGCCCTGTACCATGGGCCCAAGCTTCCCGGGGAATACTTTGTTCGCTATTTTTCCCTTGGTTGGGACATGCTCTTTTTTGGGAGTGGGGTGGTGATGGTTTTTTTTGTGGTTTCGGGAATATGCATCCATTACCCCGTAGCCGCAGCCGGCGGAAAGGTGGATATGCTGCCATTTCTCGTGCGTCGGTATATCAGAATCCTTCCGCCCGTTGTCCTCGCCTCCCTGCTGGCCTACTTCGCAGATTTGAACTACAGCCCGATTGGCGGGCGCATCACATGGAGCCTGCTTTGCGAACTCGGATATTATTCCCTCTACCCTGCGCTCCTTTTTCTAGCAAACAGGTTTGGCTGGAGAGCGTTGACTCTTGCCACCATTCCCCCGGCATACATCATGCTAGTTCTCTACCAAACGGCATCCTCACCGATTTTCGCAGGAATTGCCTTGATTTTCCAATATCTTCCCTGCTGGGTCTGTGGCTGTTGGGCTGCGGAATGTTTGGTGAAAAAACTGGGCCGTCCGGAACCTCCTCTTCCTCCGAGCTCGCTGGAAATCTGGCTTTGGCGGGTGGGCATTGTTGCCTTCTACTCCACAGCGGCCGGAATGAGCTACTATCATGTGGTTCACTATATCTGGTTTATGATTCCGTTTTCGCTGCTGGTTGCAGCATGGATTTCACGCGAAATCCTGTTTTTTAAAAACCGACCCTCCTGGAAGTGGCTCGCAAATCTCGGTCTCTACAGTTACTCGCTTTACCTGGTCCATGAGATCGCCCACCATGGCTTGGGCAAATGTCAAAAAATGTTTCCTGAAATGGACGCATGGTTTCAATCGGGCCCGGCGCCCATTGCAGTCAGGTTTTTTATTGTTTATGCGCTTACGATTGCGCTGACCTTCCTCTTTGCCAAATGGATTGAATGGCCATTTCAATATTTTGCCCGCGAATTCAGCAGAAAGGTCGCTGCGTGGAAGCGATCGGATATTCGAACATCATAAATAATCACCATGTGCGGAATCATTGCAACGATCGGGGCATTCACCAGGCCGGACATCCTGACACGGATGAATGCTGCCATCCGGCACCGGGGTCCGGATGATGGTGGCATTTATTTTGATGAGGAGAATTCGGTGGCTCTGGGTATGCAGCGCCTGAGCATTCTTGACTTGGAAGGCGGCCATCAGCCAATGCATTTGCCGGAGGAGGAACT
>JBGSVX010000238.1:0-2785 GCA_041752795.1 Terrimicrobiaceae bacterium | reverse complement strand
GAAAGCCGGAAAGTTGTTTCCAAAGCACCAAAGAAATCACCACCGGCCCGGCCACAAGGACCGCTGCAAAAAATGGGGTCATTCCCTCAAACGGAAAACCAAGAAGCACGCCTCCGGTCAGCAAAACAAAGCAGGTGATCTGCAAGGAATATTGAGCTACCAAGCGGCGGCGATCCCTGCCGCCAAGACGAGCAACAAACGCCTCGCCATAAATCAAGCTCAGGGTTTGAAGGTTCTGCCAAATCGCGCCCAAAAGCAAAAGGCAGACGCCAAAAAACACGACCCAAAAAATGAGGGTCATGTTTTCTCCCGATCCTCCGGCTCGTTCTCCGATGGAATGGATTCCATAGAGCAGGGGCTTTGCAAAACCAAAGAGCCCGCCGAGCAGAAGGAGTTGTACGGCCGTCCAGCCCATGCGGCGTTTTGTGAGGCGCCAGACATGATTCTCCGCGATTCCGGCCATGCCGGCATCGAGACGGGAACGATATTTTGAAAGCAGGGTCTCCAACCAAAGCGGCTGCCACCGCTGAACCCAACTCTGGATGCCGGAGGCTGACTTTGCAAAAACGGGCGCACAGACGGCGGTCACAATCGAAACACCGACAGCCACCGCATAAAAGGATGATGGCACGGCACCCGCATCCACACCCAGTTGGGCAATCACATAGGCAAATTCCCCAATCGGTGTCACCACAACTGCTGATCCCACAGCAAGGGGAAGGGGATTTCCAGAAAGCGTGAACCCAATCGTCGCAGCAAAAGACCTTGCAAGGATTGCAAAAACGGCAATGCCCGCAATGAGCCCCGCGTTATCCCAAAAGGCCCGAATATCAATAAGCATGCCAATCGCCACAAAAAATATAGCGCTGAACATATCCTGCGCTCCGGAGAGTGATTTTTGTATTTGGGCTTTGTAGCGGGTTTCGGCGATGACCACACCAAACAAAAAGGCTCCGAGTGCCACCGAAAATCCCGCGCGAATCGAGGCGACTCCCGCAATAAAAACGAGCCCTGCGACCAGGACGGAATGCAGATCGGAGTCTCCCGAACTTCCAAAACGCGAGAGGAGTTTCGGCACAAAAATCAAGCCGCACACCAGAAGCAATGCCGCAAACGCGGCCAACAAAAAGAGGGTGTCTTCCACCGTTCGAGCCGGTGCATCCGCCACCTGCAACTTCGATCCAAGCAGCGTCAGCAACACAATCGCGACCACGTCCTCCAGAACAGTGACCCCTTGGGCATTTTGCGCAAAACGTTCGTGCGTGAGCCCAGACTCCGCCAGCATCTTCGTGATGATTGCCGAGCTGGAGGTCATCAACATCGCGGCAAAAATAAAACACACCGTGCCATCCCAACCCATCAGATGGCCGAAAATCTGACTCAACTGAAACACACAGAATGCCGTGATCGCCGTGGTCGCAACGACCCCGGCTCCCATGCGCTGGATGCGTTTCAGACTCAGCCCGAGTCCGACAAAAAACATGAGGAACGCCAGTCCTAGATCGGTGAGTGTCTCAATACGGGCGACGTCACTGACCAATGTAAAAGGCGGGGTGTAGGGGCCTATGATGATGCCCGCAACCAAGTAGCCAACCACCGCAGACAGCCCGAGCCTGCGAAAGATCCATCCAGAAATTCCCGCGACAACCAGGACGACTGCAAAGTCCTGAAGCAGGGAAATTCCATCCATGATTATCCTGCCCGATTAATTCGGGGGCCGGATCCGGAAGAAGGTCACGTAAAGCACAGGAACCACCAACAAGGTGAGCGCCGAAGCAAAAAGAAGACCAACCACAATCGTGACCGCCATCGCACCAAAAAACACATCGGTTATCAGCGGAATCAAACCAAAAACCGTTGTGAGCACCGCCATGGAAACCGGGCGCACGCGGCTCACCGAGGCATCCACAACCGCATTCCATGCGGCGATCCCGGAGCCGAGCTGCACATTAATTTCGTCCACGAGCACAATACCATTTTTGATGAGCATGCCTGAGAGACTCAGAGCACCAAGCAGGGCCATGAATCCGAACGGCTGATTAAATACGAGCAGACCGACCACGATGCCAATAATTGAGAGTGGCACGGTGAGCCAGATAATGAGCGTGATCCGCAGGCAGTTGAAGAGACAAATCACAATCAGAACCATCAAAAACAGAAATGCCGGTAGCGTGCCAGCAAGGGCCGCTTTTGCCTGGGATGAGTCTTCGTGCTCTCCCCCCCATTGCATCGTGTAACCCGGCGGAAGCGGAATGGCCTCCACTTGATTTTGGATTCTCTGAAACAACGTGCTTGCGAGGCCCGAGGTTTGGTCTGCATGCACGGTGATCGTTTCCAAACGGTTCCGGCGCATGATAAGTGGGTCTTCCAGCTCGGTTGTGAACCCGGAGACAATTTGCCGCACAGGAATAAACCGACCGGCCACCGGACTAAAAATCTGCACGTCGCGGATCATATCAGGATCCGCTCGTTCGGCTTCGGGACCCTGCGCCACGATTGGTAAAATGTTGTCGCCTTCACGATAAACCCCGACCGTCCTGCCACTGAACGCCGCAGCAAGTGTGTTGCCGAGGTCTGTGCGGGAAATTCCGGTGAGCCGTGCCTGGGCTTCAGAAAACTGAGGACGCAGGACGGGAACCGGCTCCCGACTATCAATCCGTACCCCCTTCGCTCCCCCGTCCTCCCTCAGGATGTCCATGGCCTGACCAGCCAATTGACGCAGGGTGTTGGAGTCCACACCGGAAAACCGGATTTGGATTCGACCACCTTCTCCGGGGCCTAGCAG
>JBGSVX010000237.1:0-3882 GCA_041752795.1 Terrimicrobiaceae bacterium | reverse complement strand
TTTTTGACGCGTAGCGTTAATGCCTGATCTGCGGCCTTTGCGAAGGCGGGAAGTGCGGGTCCGGTTGTTGGCATGGATTCGAGCACTTGGAGCAGTCCCCAGCCTTGCCCGTTGTAGCGCTCCGTGGGAGACGTGCCCTCGCCTTTGAAATTCACGTAATCCATGAGCGCATAGAGGCCGAGGGGTTCGGCCGCAACACGATAAAAGTTTTTGCGAATGGTTTCTCTTTGGCTTGCGGGGGCGGCTTCCAACATTTTCGGCAGGGCATTTTCAAGTCTCATGCCGGCGTAGCGGGCCTGCAAGGCGACGGTTTTCGAAAGCATGTTGCGCAAAGCCGTGAGGCGCGGACCATTGATTTCTGCCATGAATGCAGCCCGATCAGTCCACGGACAGGCTCCCTCGGCCCAATCGGGAACATCCACCCCATTGGCTTTCAGATATTTGACGAGACCTGGAAAGCTCTCTGCAAAGGGTCCGCGCTCACCGGCAGGATACCAGATAAAATGGGCGATGCCCAGGGAGGGGAATTCTTCGCCTTTGTTCCATGTGGTCAGACCCGGAATCGTGCCCGCACATTCATTTTGCCATATCCGCTGGCCGATCTTCAGGGCATTGGCATCGGTCAGATTGATTTCCTGAGCTGAGGCGATGGAGGTCGCAACAACCAGCAAAAGAGGCATTTGAAGGAATTTCATAATCAGAACAAAGATTTGATGTAGCGAATCCCGGCACCGAGGACCGGCACATGTTGGAAGAACCCGGTGGTTGAGTCCCAGTAGTCCTGATGCAGGATCACTTTGCCATCCTCATTGAAGCGCGCATGGGTCACGCCAATCGTCCGGAACGTTTTGCCACGGCGGAACTTCTTGAATTTCACATCCATCACCCAACGAAAATAGTAATCGTTTCCACTGCGGGCCACATCGGCAAATTCCACCCGGATTTCGTCAGCATTCGCAGCCGTTCCAAGAAAATATTTTTCGATGGCGGTGGCGCCCACTTCGGTTTTGAGGGTATCATTCAAAAAGGCATCCTGCGCATAGGTGGCAGAAGTGTTTTTTCGAATGTTTTCCTCGTTCAAGTTGGAGAGAAATTCTTCAAATCGCTGGATCGCGGCCTTTTCGTTCTGACCCTGGAGGTTGGCGCCCGGACGGGCTTTGAGGAACGTCAGATAAGCATCAACATCCGATTTGTTTTCTTTGGGTCGCGTCATACAGCCCACCAATAACGCACACCCAACAATCAGGCACAAGGTCCGCTTCGTAAACATGAGAATCAAATTTTGGAAAACCACCCGAGGCGGCCGGGATTGAGGTTTGTCGTGATCTGTTTGACCTCGGTGTAGGCATCGTATCCATGGGTTCCGAGTTCCCGTCCGAAGCCGCTCTGTTTGTAACCTCCCCATGGGGCTTCATTGAATGTGAAATGAAAGGCGTTGATCCATGTGACCCCGGCGCGCAGTCGGCGAATCACCCGCTGGGCCCGCGCTCCATCCACGGTGAAAACCGCTCCCGCCAGACCGTAACGAGTGTCATTCGCAATCCGGACAGCCTCTTCCTCGTCCGCAAATGGAATCAACACAGCCACCGGCCCGAAAATTTCTTCGGTGAGAATCCTCGCGTTGGAAGGCACATCCACAAAGGCCGTGGGTTGAACAAAATTTCCGGTGGCACGGGAGTCATCATATCCGCCGCCTCCAGCAATCAGACGCGCACCATCGACGAGCCCGGATTGAATATCCGCCAACACCTTTTGCTGATGCTTCCGCGTGATCAGCGGTCCCATTTCATTTGTTTCGTCCATGCCAGGACCCACAATGATTTTTTCGCAGGCCGCCGCAAAACGCTCCACGAATCGCTCATAGACAGATTTTTGCACAAGGATTCTTGAGCCGGCATTGCAGACTTCTCCCTGACCCGCAAAAATCCCGAACAGGGCGAAATCGAGTGCGGCGGCTTCGTCAGCATCTTCAAATATGATGAGCGGGCTCTTGCCACCAAGTTCCAGCGAAACGCGTTTCAAATTGCCAGTAGCCGCCATCATAATCTTGCGGCCGGTGGCCGTTCCTCCGGTGAAGGCAATTTTATCCACAAGTGGACTCTCTGAGAGGGCTGAGCCGATCGGGTCCCCGGCACCATAAACCAATTGAACACTTCCTTCAGGAAATCCGACTTCATCAATGAGTTCAAAAAGCCGGGACACCGACCATGGCGTGCTCTCCGCTGGTTTTAAAATGCAGCAGTTTCCCGCAGCCAGCCCGGGAGCCAATTTCCATGCGGCCATGAGCAGGGGATAATTCCATGGGATGATCTGACCACACACTCCCACGGGCTCGCGAACAGTCTGACACATCATGTTTGTGTCCGGGACATCGAGGCACGTTCCATGAGGTTTGGTCGCGTATCCGCCGAAATACCGGAAACACGCGGCTGCATCTGCGACATCAAATCGAGCCTCCCGGATCGGCTTGCCATTATTGAGCGTGTCCCTTCGTGCAAATTCTTCGGCATTTTGCTCAATAAGATCTGCCAGTTTGAAAAGTTTCACGGCGCGCTCGGAGGCGGAGGTTGTCGGCCATGGGCCTTCATCAAAGGCTTTGCGGGCCGCATCAATCGCCTGCCCGATGTCTTCAACCCCTGACTCTGTGGCCACTCCCAAGACCGAATTGTCCGCCGGATTTAAATACTCCCGGGTTTCTCCAGAAACAGATTCCTGAAATTTGCCGCCGATGTAATTCCGAAGGAGATTGTCCATGCTTTCAAACTACCCGATTTTCGCACTTTGCAAAAGTGAGAAAGAGTATTTTGCGCCAATCTCCGAAAGGCAAAAGAATGGCGGCGAAGCCGCGAGGACGCCTCAGCAGAGTGAGGCGGCTACAGCGGGCGAATGGTCGCGGCATGTCCGATCTGTAGCCACGGCAGTCTCTTGCCGTGTTTTCCTCTCCGCGCGAAATACACTCACCTATTCCTTGTTGAACTTATCGGAGATGCACCGGTATTTTGCGGCTCTGACAAGCAGAGCCCTCCAGAGGAGTCCCATTCACGAGTTCCGCGCCATCTTTTTTGCGGGGTGCAAAGGAAGTTCGTTCGTCAGGATTTGCGCGAGCGTTTGGCGCTTTCTGATCAGGCGAAGGGACCGGTCGGTCCTCAGCAAAACCTCGGGCGATTCGGGAAATGCGTTATAATTTTTTGCGCTCATCCCGGCGCAATAAGCACCGACACCCTCAATCACGCACAAATCTCCGATTTGAGACTCGGGGAGTTCACGAGTCGCCAAAACATCGGGTTCATCCGCAACCGGCGTCAATAAATCTCCAGATTCACAACAATGTCCCACCGCAACATAGGGGACGATGCGGTCAGTTTTTTTGCGGGGCAGGACAATGATGGGATGCTGCGAGCCATAGAGCGAGGGCCGCAGGATTTCGGTCATTCCCGTATCAAGTTTGAGGAAATGAAATCCCTCGGATCCGGTGTGGACGATATCCTGGATCGTGGAAACCAATGAGCATGCATTGGCCACGAGCCATGTGCCCGGTTCAATTTCGAGATGCAATTCCCGACCGGTTTCCTGCGCAAAGTCCTCAAAGGCTTCTTTGACGGGAGCCCCGACATCCTGCAAGTCCGTCGTTTTTTCATAACTCATGCGGCCAACTTTGTAGCCTCCGCCGAGATTCAACACCGTGACATCGGGAAATTCCCGCAGGAGGTTCAGGCTCAGATTGGAAACGTTCTGCCAAATCGCCGGATCGCTACCTGATCCGATGTGCGTGTGGATTCGAAAAACCTCAAGCCGGTGACGCCGGACAAGTGCTTTCACCTGAGGCAATAACTCATACCAAATTCCAAAGCTGGAAGACGGCCCCCCCACATTCGTTTTTTT
>JBGSVX010000236.1:0-4104 GCA_041752795.1 Terrimicrobiaceae bacterium | reverse complement strand
GCTTTGAGAAAGGAATTGGAGGAATCCGGCTGCCGGTTTCGAACGGCCCATTCGGATACCGAGGTGCTTCTCCATCTTTATGCCCGTGAAAAAACCGGAATGCTGGAAAAACTCAATGGCATGTTTGCTTTTGCAATCTGGGACCGGCGTCATCGGCAGCTTTTTGCCGCACGGGACCCTCTGGGCATCAAACCGCTTCACGTTTACACAGGCCATCAGGGACTGGCACTCGTCTCGGAGCTGAAGAGTTTGTGTGCCATACCCGGATTTGCCACGGAAGTTGATTCCACTGCGGTGGCCAATTTTCTTAGCCTCGGATTTGTCCCCGGGAAGGGAACAATTTACAGCAATGTTCACCGTGTGAGCCCCGGGGAATGGCTTTGCTACAAAACCAGATCCAAGACATTGGAGCGGAGACGGTATTGGACGCCGCGCTTTGGGCGTGGCCCGGAGATTTCCGAGCAAGAGGCTGCTGACCAATTGCGGGAGGAACTCACCGGAGCAGTGGCACGATGGACTTTGAGTGATGTTCCCATTGCCTGCTCGCTCTCCGGGGGCCTTGACTCCACGGCGCTTGTTGCTCTCCTTGCTTCCAGCAAAGGGGAACGATTGCGGACATTCACCGTGGGTTTCCTGGGGCAGGAGGCTGGCGATATTGATGAAACGGAACTCGCGCGGCAGGTGGCAGACCGCTTTTCCACCGATCATCGCGAGATACTCCTCGAACCGGACGCCCTTTTGGACGACCTGCTCCAGATGGTCTGGCATTTGGATGAGCCGTATGCCGGAGGGTTGCCATCGTGGTTCGTGTTTCATGAAATGGCACGCGAAGTCAAAGTGGGTCTCACGGGCACCGGGGGAGACGAGTTGCTCTCCAACTACCGTCGCCCCGGTTTGTATGAGCCACGTGCGGGACTTCTTCGCTGGCTCGCCATGCAACCCGTCCTGCCAAACGCTTTTTCAGAACCTGCAGCCTCGCTGTGGTTGGGAGCCACTCGATGCTTTGGAAATTTTCGCGGTTCGGGCTCGCTGGGTGAGGCACTTTTCCCCTTTGGATTCCCCTACATCGAAAGTATCCGGTTTTTTGGTGACCGTGAAAAAAGCCGCCTGCTAGTTTCCCCGCCCAATTTCCCAACATCCCGGTTCATGGAGATGGCATACCATGATGCCTCCGGGCCGACACTCCGGGATAAAATTGCCGGAATCGATTGCTCGAATCAATTGCCTGAAGAATTCCTTTTGATGACCGACCGCTTCAGCATGGCCCACAGTTTGGAAGCGCGGACGCCGTTCCTTGACCGGCAATTTTTCGATTTTCTATCCTCCCTGCCCGCATCCATGCGGGTTTCTCTCTCCAACCCAAAATCCCTGCTTAAAAAAAGCCTGGAGGGGCTCGTTCCCGATGCGTTGCTTTCCGCCAAAAAGCGGGGGTTCGTGCTTCCCATCGCCGGATGGCTTCGCGGTCGTCTTGCACCGCTTTTGGATCGCCTGCTCGAAGCCTCCAGACTGAAAACCCAGGGCCTGTTCGATCCCCGCGTTGTGAGGCAGCTTGTTGAGGAACATCAATCCCGCAAAGCCGACCACGGGCAGCGTCTGTGGGCTCTTCTCATGTTTCAGCTTTGGTGGGTCGTGTTTGTCGAAGGCCGCGGCGAGAAGCCCTCCGGGGTCTGGAGCGATTTGTGATTTTGACTTTCCGGTGAAGGTTACTCACATCACGCACTACGGCACCAAAGGCGGCGCAGCCGTTGCGATTGCCGACCTGCATCACGAATTGCGCAGACTGGGCCTTGATTCCCGGTGTCTTGTCGCAGCCCATCCTCTCGATGAAAGCACCAGCACGTGCGCTCCTCCCACGCTGCTGGAACGTCACGTGCTGCAATATTTGCCATGGCTCACCGAATTCCCTTTGGGGCTTGGCCGGGTCCTCAGGGAAACCCATCATCCGCTTAACCTGTGTTGGCTTCCACGCTTTCAGGTGACCGCGCACCCCTGGGTGAGAGAGGCCGACATCATCAATCTCCACTGGACCATTTTCGGCATTATTACCCCGGAGCAGATTTCCAGAATTTCACAGCCCATTGTTTGGCGCCTGACCGATTGCTGGTCTTTCACGGGGGGGTGTGCCTATCCCGGTGATTGTCAGGGATACGAAAGCGCCTGCGGTCAATGCCCGTTGCTGGGTGCAGAAAAGGAGTCCGATGCGAGCCGCAAGCTTTGGAATCGAAAACGCATGGCCTATCGGCAGGGACAAATGACCATCGTAACACCAAGCAGGTGGATGGCCGATCGAGCCCGCTCAAGTTCGCTTTTCAGATCATTCCGGGTTGAAACGATCCCAACGGGCATTGATACCGATTTTTTCCATCCTGAACCCAATCAAAACATTCGCAAAAAATTGGAGATTCCAACCGGTCATCCTGTTCTGGCACTTGGAGCGGCTGATCCCTCGGACCCACGAAAAGGATTTGATCTCGCCGCAAAAGTGATTACCCAGGCAGCCGATATTCTAAATCAGCCCGTTCACGTGCTGCTTTTCGGGGGTGAATATTCCCTGCCATCGCTTCCCCCAAAAGTCACGGTTCACTCCCTTGGAAAAGTCGACCGGGCCGCACTTCCAGCAATCTACAATGCTGCAGATGTTTTCCTTGCGCCGGCGCGTGAAGAAAATCTGGCCAAGATGGTTCTCGAATCCATGTCCTGCGGCACTCCGGTCGCAGCGTTTGCGGTGGGAGGAATGGCGGATTGTGTGCGAAATGGGGAAAGTGGATTTTTGGTATCGCCTTTTGATGTGGCCACCATGGCGGAAATGGTGGCAGGTTTTTTGGGGGACCAGAAAAGATCTGAAGGGCTTCGTGTTGCCTCCCGGCATCTGGCAGTGAAGGAATTCTCCCTCCCTGGGCAAGCCGCACGCTACGCGGACCTCTACAAAGAATTGCTGTCACCGTGAAGGTCGGCATCTCCAGTCCTGAAAGCACATACCGCCCGTTTGGTGTGTTTCGTCTTTTCCTCGCACTCATGGTTGTGGTGTCCCACACGAACCTTCTCGCTGCGGAATCCTTCAGCAATTGGATCGGGCCTTTCGGCATTGGCAACATGGCCGTGATGGTCTTCTTTGTCCTCTCCGGGTTTGTCATCGCGGAGGCCAATGATCTGTTTTACCATGGCAGGGCTAATGCCTTTCTCATCAACCGGTTTCTGCGAATCTTCCCCCCTTATTGGATCGCAGTCGCATTTTCGATTCTGGCACTTCTGGCTGTGCAGGCCTTTGGCCCGCTCCAGTTTTATGACAATGTCCCCAATCCTGAAAAAATCTTTTCATGGCAGAACATCATCAAAAACTTTTTGTATCCGCTTTATCTTTACAGCGCGAAGTGGTTCGGATTGGAGATGGATTTTGCATTCGTCCGCTATATCTGGGCGGTTGTAATCGAACTCCATTTCTACTATGTCGCCGCTTTGATGTATTTCGTGTGGAGTCTTCTTCTCCGATTCACAGCGAACGGGAATCCACTCCGTCGCCTGTTCTGGCCGGGCTGCTTCCTCGTGTTTGCCCTTGGCTTTTGGATTTCCCATTTTCGCCAAAATGCCGTTTTCTGGTATTTTTCCTTCGGCGCTTATTTTGCCCTGGGAATGACCCTTTATTATTTCCTCAGAAGCAAGGGCACTCGATGGCTCTGCGGTTTGGGAATTTTTATTAGCTGGGTTTTTGCAAACTGCCATTTTTTCTCTTATGTGGCCCGTGCAAAGGATGCCCCTGTCCTCGCCTGCGTCGCTATCTTTAACATCCTGCTGGTCATAATGTGGATTCTTGCCAGAGCAAATGTTGCCGCCCGTTTCAAATCATGGGACAAGGCTCTCGGAGACCTCTCCTATCCGGTTTATTTGAATCACTACGCAGTTTCGATTGTATTCCTGACACTGTTCGGTTCCCATAGGGATCCCCTGCTGATATTTCTTCTGTGCGCAGCCGTTTGCGTTGGAATATCCTGGGCCCTCAATCAAATTTCCGAGCCGATCACACGCAGGTTGCGCGACCGCATCCGCGGTCTCACACTCAACTGACCCACGGGACCATGAAACCCCTTTCTTTTGCCATCGTAACTC
>JBGSVX010000235.1:0-6948 GCA_041752795.1 Terrimicrobiaceae bacterium | reverse complement strand
CCTTCCGGACGCCACTCAGGATCGAGTAGTCGTGTGAGAGAATAACTCCGCCTGGATTCATCCTGGGATAAAAGTAATTCAGGCAGCACAGGGTGCTTTCATACAGATCGACATCGAAGTGAGCGAAGGAAAATTGTTCATCCTGCGGCACCTTCGTGATGGATTGTGGGAAAATGCCTTTGTGGTAGAAAACGTTCGGGAATGGCTGAAGGTAGGATTGAACGGATTCAATGCTGCAGGCATAGAGGTTGGGCTTGGCGCGGTGGGCAGTGGCGTCGTGCACGCTGGCAGCGGGAAGGCCTGCAAAGGTATCGAAAAGGTGCAGGGGGACATCACCCTTGCTCTCGCAAATCATACGGGCGGAGCCGCCCTCGAAGACGCCGACTTCGGCGATCGCTCCCGGCTGCTTGCTCTGCGCGGACGCAATGGAATGGAGCACGAACGCCTCATTGCTGGTGAGTAGCCATTTCCTCTGGCTGCGGGTCTCCCGGATGAGCCGTAGCGTTTCGGCATTCTTGTGCAGGCTGAGGGAGAGTTCCTCGATGGCCGAAGCTGTCTTGATGAGGAGGCGTTCGAGCAACCCGCCACCGAGATCTTGGATGAAGTTGGATTGGAGCCACATAGCTACGAATTAGTCACAAGGGAGAACTCATCTACTCCGACTCTCCGGTCAGCTCCCTTTTGGCTTGCTGCCAGTCGTGTGCAGATAAATTAATCGCCAAACGACCATTGTTGAGGGCGATTTCGAGTGCTCGCGCCATGACCATCCGCCCGGCTACGGGGTCGGTGTCGACGGAATCACCGGTTAAAATTGCTTTCCTCGCTTTCATTCAATCCCTTTTCTCGGTGTTTCTCATGGAACAACCACGCTTGCAGCTTCGGGCGATAAAATAGCCAAGGATTGCGCCGATCCCCAGTCCGATGGCAATGGCTTGATACGAATTTTTGTGCACGAGGTCGTTGATGACAGTGGTGCCGTCAACCGCTTTGTCACAAAACTGACCGTAGATGTTCTTCGCGCTTTCCAAGGCGAGGTCCACGCGCTTGCGGGCTTCTTGGACTTGTGCTTCGGCCACATCTTTTGTTGCGACCACCAAATCCTCTGCGTCTTGGGCCAGTTGGCCGATAATCTTGTTTCTCATGGGTAAAATCAATAAACTGAATTCCCTGGCAGAAAATGGGGAGTTCACCCCACTCTTCGGACAAACAGCCCACTGGGCTCGATATGACGCCATCGGCTGTTCGGGATTTATCGGATCGCGGCCCTATAGGCCGAAGGCTTGATTATGCCAGAATCCAGTGCCTTCGGCCCACGCCAAAACCTCACCCTCTGGTAATCGCACCTCTACAGAAGGCCTTTTTGTGCTTTTCGTGGCTCCCTTTCCGCTTTTAGTTTAATGCTCCTTTTCACACGCTTGAAAGTCATCATCCAGATTCCCTGTTACAATGAGGAGCAGACCCTTTCGGTCGCCCTTGGGGCATTGCCGCGCTCGCTTCCCGGAGTGGACGTGCTCGAGTTGTTGGTGATTGATGATGGCAGTTCGGACCGCACGGCGGAGGTGGCGGAGCGAAGCGGGGTGCATCATGTGATTCGCCGTCCTCATGAAGGGCTTGCGGGGACATTTCTTGCGGGTGTGGAGGCCTGCCTTGCGCGAGGAGCTGACATCATTGTCAACACAGATGCCGACAACCAATACGAGGCGGCAGACATTCCGAAACTCATTGCACCGATTCTTGCCGGTGATGCGGATATGGTCATTGGAGAGCGCCCGATTTCGCAGATCGCGCATTTTTCATTTCCCAAAAAAGTGCTTCAGCGGATTGGGAGCTGGGTTGTGCGGCTGGCGAGTTCCACGAACATTGCGGATGCGCCCAGTGGTTTCCGCGCCATTGGCCGGGAGGCGGCGCTGCGGCTCAATGTGTTCAATGAATACACATATACCCTGGAGACCATCATTCAGGGGGGTCAGCGCAACATGCGTGTGATCTCGGTGCCAATCCGAACAAACGAGTTTTTGAGACCCTCCCGGCTTCTTCGGAGCATTCCCTCTTACATTCAACGATCGGTGCTCACGATCCTGCGCATATTTGTGGTTTATAAACCGCTGCGGTTTTTCATGATAGCGGGCAGCATTCCCTTTGCGGCAGGCAGCCTGCTCATGCTGCGTTGGTTGTATTTGTTTTTGTTTGTAACCGGCGCGACCCGCACGTATCTGCCGAGTCTTGTGCTGGCAGCAGTTCTCGTGCTGGTTGGCGTGCAACTCTGGGCCATCGGTTTTCTTGCGGATATTATCGCCGTGAACCGCCGACTCCTTGAAGACATCCAACTCCGCCTCCGCCGCCGCGATCTTGATGAAAAATAAAGACCTGTTTGCCGAACATGCACTGGGTCTGATCCCCAAAATCCTGACCTTGCAGGACCGCAATCGCCTGAGTCCGACATATGGGTGTTTTGACCGGAATTTCTGGCATTACAAAATCATCGATTTCCCGAGTGGCATGGCCCAGGAATTCGTCTGGCCGCTGGCTTTGGCATATTCGCTGGACCTGCCGGAGAATCCCTACCGGAACAAAGACGCCATCAGGGAATGGGTTCGGGCCGGAATCCTCTACGCCGCAAAAAGTGCGCACCCGGACGGGTCCTGCGATGATTATTTTCCTTTTGAGAAGGCCGGAGGAGCGGCCGCCTTTTCGCTTCTGGCCTGCGCGGAAAGTTACAAACTCCTCGGTTTGGAGGAACCTGCTGCGCTCGAGTTTTTTGCAAAGCGGGCCGACTGGCTGGCACATCATAATGAGAGCGGCCAACTCACAAATCATCAGGCGCTCATTGTGCTTTGCCTCGATTGTGTCGGGGATCTCCTCAAATCCGACCGCTGGAAAGCCGCCCGCACCCGCCGCTTGGAACGTGTGCTGGAGTGGCAGAACACCGAGGGCTGGTTTCAGGAATACGAGGGATGCGACCCAGGCTATCACACGCTCACGATCTCGCTGCTCGCCCGGATTTATGAAAACTCGCCGTCGGAAAAACTGAGAGAATCCCTCATCCGCGCCATCCGGCTTGCGGCATCGTTCGTACACCCGGATGGTTCCTACGGAGGCGAATACGCCAGCCGGAATACCTACAACTTTTTTCCCCACGGATTTGAAGTCTTCGGGCGTCATTTCCCGGAGGCCCTTGCTGTCAATGACGCGATCCTGACCGGCCTGAAAAGCGGCTTGGGGGCCTGTCACGCAGACGATCATATCCTCGGCCATCATGCATGGAACTACCTGCTGGCATGGAAAGATTTTGTTGATGACCGTCCGGAGCCAGTGCCGGCACCTCAGGGACGAATCCATTGCCCGAATGCCGGCTTGCTGGTCGAACGCCGCGGCGATGCCTCACTTTTTCTTGCTCAAAACAAAGGAGGCGTCTTCCGGTTTTTCCGCGGAAATCAATGCCTTGTGTCAGACACCGGGCCTTCGTTTCGAATGACCGATGGACGCATCGCGGTGACCCATCTCATCACCTCAGAGCCCGTTCAGCCGCCCGGCGAGAACTCCATCCGGGTCTCCGGCTCCATGGGCTGGGCCAAACAGAAAGCCATGACTCCCTTTCGTCTGATTCTTCTGCGTGTGATCATGCTCGGCGGGGGACGCTTTTTTCCGGATTTGGTGCGCAAAATCCTCCAGAAAGCGCTCATCACTGGAAAAACCGCCGCTCCCTTCCAATTCTCCCGCGAGTTCACATGGGATCGTGACAGACTGACCGTGCGCGACCGGGTGGAAGCGACCGATTGGTCCGGGGTTGAGGCGGCTGCGATCGGGTGCGACCAAACATCGATTTACGTCGTGATGAGCCGAACCTTCCAGGCGGCGCAGATGTTGCCATGGATCGACCTGACCCCCAACATCAAAAATCTGCGTGCCGGGGAGGCCTTGGAAATCGAGCGGAAATTTTAACGTCTAACCCGAAAATCACCCAAAATCCCGTGTTGTCCATTGCCTCCGGCTGTGCTTTGCTATCCGACTGCCCATGAATGTTTTTGTAGAAACCAAGCCAAATTGCCTCGCCACTCTCCGCATCGAATTGCCGTCCGACCGGGTCAGCCGGGAGCGCGAATCTCTCACCAAAGAATTCCAACGTGAAGTCAAAGTGCCGGGATACCGGCCCGGCAAAGTGCCACGTCAGATCGTGGAAACCCGCTTCGCCAAAAACATTTTGGAGGAGCTCGGCTCAAAGCTTGTCCGCGAATCCCTGAATGAAGCCATTCGGGAAAAGAAGCTCAAAGTCCTGAGCGTGACCGCCGTGGAGAAGCCGGAATTTGCTCCGGATGATTCCCTGCGTTTCGAAGCCACGGTCATCATCGAGCCCGAATTCGAGTTGCCGGATTATTCCAGTATTCCCGCCACCATTTCCAAAAAAGCGGTCGAAGAAAAAGAGGTCACCGAGTTTCTCGACCGCCTGCGCGAACCTCATGCCTCGTTTGATCCCGTGGAGGGTCGCGCCTCCGCGATGGGAGATTTTGCCGTGGTGAGTTATGCGGCCTCCTTCGAGGGCAAGCCGCTTCTCGAAGCATTTCCGGATGCTCCGCCCCAGGTTGCCGGCAAGCGGAATGCGTGGCTCCTACTCTCTGATGAAGTGCTCGCACCCGGCTTTTCCCAGGCCCTGGCCGGAATGGAAATCGGTGCGGAAAAAACTTTCTCCGTCACCTTCCCGGAAGAGTTCGTTTTTGAACCCCTGCGTGGAAAATCCATCGATTACACAGCCACCCTGCATGCCATCAATGCCAAGAACCTCCCGGCCCTTGATGATGCCCTTGCCGACAAAATTGACCCGGGTTCCACGGTGGAGACTCTGACCCAAAAAATCCGGGAACGACTGGAAAATATGGCGGAGCAGAATTTTGAAGAGGCCAAACGTCAGGCCGCCCTGAGCTTCCTCGGTGAACGGGTCTCCTGCGAGCTCCCCGAGTCCTTCGTGGCCAACGAATCCCGCAGTATGCTCCGTGAAATCGTCTATGAAAACCGCATGCGGGGAATCAGCGACGACGAGATCCAGAAACATCAGGACGAACTCGTGGGAGCCGCCAACAAAGGCGCCACCGAGCGCGTGCGCACAAACTTCCTCCTGCTCCGCGTTGCTCAGGAAGAAAAAATCACGGTCACCGAAGCTGAGATGGCGACCGTTGTTTACGAGATGGCCCAGCGCTACGAGATCCCCATCAAAAAGTTTGTGACCGATCTCAAGAAGAAAGATGCGATTGATGGAATCCGCGAACAGGTTCTCGCCCGCAAGGCACTTGATTTGCTGGCAGGCAAGGTTACCGTAACTCCCGCAGCCTGATCAACCACCACCCACTTTTTATGGATATCCAAAACAACTACCTCATTCCCACGGTCATCGAGCAGACCGGTCGGGGGGAACGCGCTTACGACATTTACTCGCGGTTGCTCAAAGACCGGATCATTTTTATCGGCACTCCAATTGATGACCACATCGCAAATATCGTGATCGCCCAATTGCTCTTCCTCCAAATGGAAGACGCCAAAAAAGATATCAGCATTTACATCAATTCACCGGGCGGCTCGGTGACGGCCGGTCTTGCGATTTATGACACCATGCAATTTGTCACCTGCGACGTGAACACCTACTGCATGGGCATGGCCGCGAGCATGGGAGCCGTCCTGCTTTGCGCCGGAACCAAAGGAAAACGCTACGCGCTGCCAAATTCCGACATCATGATTCATCAGGTTTCTGGTGGTGCCCAAGGCCAGGCCAGCGACGTGGAGCGGCAGGTGGAGTTCATGTTCAAACTCAAAAAGCGCCTGAACGGAATTCTGGCCCTGCACACTGGAAAATCGGCCGAACAGGTTAATAAGGATGCTGATCGTGACTACTATATGACCGCCGATGAGGCTTGTGAATACGGTCTCGTTGACGAAGTGGTCAAATCCCGCAAAGACCTGCCAAAGGCTCCTGACGCCCCAACCGCGGCGTGAAAAGCCTTTGACATTCTCACCCGAACCCCCAAAAACAAATGCCATGAGCACAGAAACCGCAGTCCACGAAAAATTCATCCGCCGGGCCATTGAACTTTCCCGAAAAGCCTCCCTCGAATACGGAACGGGTGGCGTTTTTGGAGCAATCATCGTCAAAGACGGAAAGATCATCTCCGAGGGAATGAACCGCGTTGTCGCGAGTCATGACCCCACCTGGCACGGCGAAATGGAAGCCATCCGCCTTGCCTGCATTACCCTGCAAAGTTTCAAGCTCCCCGGTTGCATCCTCTACACCTCGGCAGAGCCCTGCCCAATGTGCATGGCCACTTGTTACTGGGCCGGCATTGAGCAAGTGTTTTATGCGGCCACTGTGGAAGACGCTTTCAAATACGGGAATTTCGATGACCGCCCGATCTACGAACAACTTGCTCTTCCCAAAGAGCAGCGCTCGATCAAACTGACCCAATTGTGTCAGTCCGAAGCCGTGGAAGTCTGGAAAGAATATCAGGCCAAGCCGGACAAGATCCAATACTAGGGCTCCACTTACGTGCCGAAGTAGCGGTCTCCGGCGTCGCCGAGACCGGGGACGATGTAGGCTTTTTCGTTGAGTTTCTGGTCCATAGCGGCAAGGAAAACTTCGACGTCAGGGTGCCTTGTTTTGAACAAAGTCGCACCCTGTTCACATCCCAGAATCGCAACCAACCGAAGGCGGGTCACGCCCTGTTTTTTGAGTTCGTCGGCGGCATCAGCGGCACTATTTCCCGTCGCAAGCATGGGGTCCACCAAGAGCACATCCGAGGAGGCAATGTCCGGCGGAGCTTTGAACCTAAAAAGGAAAATAGAAAACTCCCATGTGAGCTGTAAGTGATGTAACAGCAGGGGGATGGAAAGCAAAAGCAGCGCTGAAATGACTCACCCGCTGAGTGAGAGGGGAAAAGGGCTGGGAGGGGGATCAAAATCGTGGCC
>JBGSVX010000234.1:0-2783 GCA_041752795.1 Terrimicrobiaceae bacterium | reverse complement strand
GATCGACAGAGTGCTGCCTTCGGGCTGTTTGTAAAGATCACTGATGCTGGACGTGTGATGGCACTTGGTGGTCGCGATCCAGAGCAGGAGTGGTCAACCCCGTGGGATGAAAGATGGCGATTGGTCTTGTTCGATCTTCCTGCAAGGGAGTTTGCTCTGAGGCGCAGGCTTTTACGGTCGCTTGAAATGAATGGTTGTGGTTGCTTGCAAGGAAGCGTTTGGATTTCGGCCCGAAAACCGGCTTTCGAGAAATGCCTTCACGGCGATCAAAGCCGAAATTGCAACAATCTCATTTTGTTTGATGCCAATTCCAAAGGAGATGAGTCCGACCGCGAAATTGTTGATGCTGCGTGGAACTTTCGGCGCATCAATGAAAATTATCGTGCCGTGCTGGACCTTGCAGAGCAATTCCCGAAAAACGCCACAAAACCCACCGAACTCTTGGAGTGGAGCCGTGAAGAAAACGCAACATGGCTGAATGCGGCGGCATCGGACCCCATGCTCCCGAATAAACTTATCCCAAAGAACTATCTTGGCCAAAAAGCTTGGCGAACCCGAAAACGCGTTCTGGCCAATGCCGCCAACCTCGCCAGGACCCTTGTCAAATGATGACATTAAATGTCACAGGTGAGACATTTATTGTAACAGGCGCGGGGTTAGAGGTCAGAGAGTGTTGAACTGCGTTTGGGATTCCAGAGGCCATTTTCTTCGTCAGGGCCAAACCAGCCGAGTTTTTGGACATCGGCATCGCCGCCGTGGGGGTTGAAGCCGACTTCGCGGGGGTCGCAGGTTTCTGAAGTGACGCGTCCGTCGCACCAAGCGACAAGGGCTTTATTATTGAAGCGGAAATGAACAGAGGGAGAGGGGCGTCCACTGCCATTGGCCCAATTTGGAGGTTCACAGTAGGGATATTCTTGGACACTATCGCCATTCGCGTAGGCTGAAGTTGTAAACATGACAGTGTTGGCAAGTTGAATATCGGTGATTTGCGCGGAAATGCGGGTTCTCTCCGGTGCCGGGGTGAAAGCTGCATTCCCCGAAAGGTCGGGGCGACCCCCGATATATGAGGAATTGTATCCGTAACCCCCGGTGCCCTCCTCAAAACTCTGGCTGCCCTTAATCATGTCCTTGAAAAGGGGGCAGATCGTTACCCGGCGTGATTTCCCGAGATAATCCGAGAGGTAACCCTGCGTGGGGTCCCAGTTGGATCCTGTTTTTTTTGCACACCACCGCATCGTGTTTTGACGATTGTCTGCCGGACAGTAGGAGCCGTTGTCTGCTGCATAGCTAATATTTGCAGTCACGAGCTGACGCAGGTTATTTGTACTTTGTGCGGCGTAGGCATTTTCCATTGTTCTTGCAATGGCTGGAATTGCCAGCACAAGAAAAACTCCGAGAATCGCCACCACAACCAGCATCTCCACCAATGTGAAGGCTTTTTCAGGCGTATTGAATGGGTAAAGAATTTTCATGTCAGAGTTTTGAAACTTTCACTCGAAGGAACCGTTTTGTTTTGTTGGCCAGATTGACAACGTCCGTCAGGGAAACTTTTCGAATTACCCCGATCGAGGCAATGGAACTCGCGGAGACATCCACAATGTTGGGAGCAAAGCCATTGACCCCGGAAACCGGGCCGCCTGCCTGACTTTTTGCGAGAGTTGTCCATGTCTGGAGATCGTCGGAGGCCTGTATTTCGTAAACCAAATCCATGGCCCTCTCATCCCGATCGAATGTGATCACCAAGTGCCCGGACACCACCTCAAGCTCGGTGGTTGGCGGGGAGTTTTCCGCAATGGTCGGAATCCGGGCAAAGGCATATTCCAACAAATCAATCAGCCCGTCGCCATCGGAGTCGTCATTCTCAGAGCTAATGGGAAGCAAGTTTTTTTCGGCCCAACCAGAGAATGTGGCGTTTTGGGAAATTGCTCCGACGGCTTCGAGATCAAAGCCGCCGGAATCTGAGGTTAGCCATGCATCGAAAATCGGGGAGTTCTGACTGTCGGAGAATGCTCCATTGCCGGGGATGTCCACAATGCGCACGTAGCGGATGGCCTCAAGATTAACCTGACCTCCTATGACCAAAGGATCTGAGGCAAGCTGCGAAAGATCAAACGGAGTTCCCCAGCTTTTTCCGTAGCCATTGCCATGTTTGCCTGCGAGGTTGAACGCATTGCTTGGATCAATTGTTCCCAATCCTCCCACGGCAGCCAGCGTGAGCGAGCGCGATGGAAACCGCAAGTAGTCTGAACCATTGCTTGAAACCTCGACGTAGGCGAGTTCGGCGGTGAGTTGACCGGCAATGCCTGCCCCGCCTGCCGATACAAAGCCATTCTCAAAAATCACAAAGTCCGCACCGGACAGGTTCCTGACCGGAGTAACAAAATCGACAGTGATTCTTCCCGGCGACACTCCATTGGTGATTGATGCCGACCCAAGATCCCCGAGGGAAACAATATCCCAATTGTCTCCGGTCACCGGGCCGAGGGCCGCAGTCGGATCCCTCCACCCGGTGCCCACACCTGGACTTGGAGAATAATCGACGATTCCCTCCGCCCAACCAAAAAAGATCGGATTGGTAAAATTTGAAAGGCTGTCTTCAGGACTTATGCCATCGCCATCCGGTCCCACAAACCCCGGCACTGAGGCATCAAAGGAATTCAAGGGGTCATTAAGACCCGCTGAATAAGGGCCAGCAAGCGCAGTTCCGAATACCCACGCACCAACCAGCAAATGGATGGAGATCACTTTCATTTCAGAAGGCACCCCGCCGCCGACTCAGAATC
>JBGSVX010000233.1:0-2498 GCA_041752795.1 Terrimicrobiaceae bacterium | reverse complement strand
TTTTTCGAGTTTGTCAATCGACTCAAAAACCCGCTCCAAAGATTTGGTGTCCGTCGCGCGAAAATATTCGCCATTCGTGATTGTTGCGATCTGGCGCAGTGCCTCCTCATTAAATTCCATTTCCACCGGACGGTAAGAGGTTCTGCCAAAAACGTCCTGAACCGGGAAAGGCACCATGCCATTGCTTCCGGCTCCAATCGCATAGACCCGGATGCCGAGAGCTTTGGTCGCTTCGGCGGCCGTGAGAGGAGTCACTCGACCGGCATTGTTGTCGCCATCGGTCAGGAGCACAATCAACTTGGTTTTGGCTTCCTTGTCTTTCAAGCGGTTCGCTGCGGAAGCCAACGCGGACCCGATGGCAGTTCCATCCTCCACCAAACCCACTTGCAGTCGGTCAAGATTGGCAATCAACCACTCGTGATCGAGCGTGAGCGGGCTGACCAAATACGGACGACCGGCAAAAGCGACAATTCCGAGGCGGTCATTCGGTCGGGATCGGATAAATTTTTCCGTGACGAGTTTGACCGTATCGATGCGATTCGCGCGACTGCTTCCAATGGTAAAATCTTCAGCAAGCATCGAGCGAGACACATCGAGCACAATCATGATGTCCACCCCGCTGGCCTGGGTTCGGGTCAGCGTGCTGCCAAGTTGCGGGCGGGCCATGGCAATAATAAAGCATGCGAGAGCAAGGTGGGACAACAAAGCAAGAAACCCACCGGCCCGCGACCTGCGTCGGCGACCGAGCGCTGCCAGATTTCCGGTGGAGGAAAACACAATGGCGGGCGTGCCACCAAGCCGTCCCTTGAGCAGAGCAAGCACGGGCAGCACCAGCAGGAACCAAAGAACCCACGGGTGCGCAAAACCAAATTGTTCGGGGCCGACCTGGGTCATGCTTTTATAACCTCCTCGCCTTCGGCATTAACCAAACGGCGCGCCGTCTCGAGCAGGAGGTGCAACTCTCCGCCGTCGGCTTCTTTGCGGGCAAATTTAAGAAGATCGGAGGCCTCCAAAAAGGCCGCCAGTGAGGACTTTTCATTGTCATTGAAAACATGATGATCTCGAAGCGAATTCAGAAATTCTAGGGAGGTTTGATTGACCGCATCCAGCCCGTGCGCCTCACGAATATAATTTCTCAAAATGTCCGAAGCCCTGACTCCGAAATCGTAGGAATCTCCCTGCAATTCAGCAAGAGCCGCAAGGGCCGCCAGAGCCTTCTGACGTGGGGTCAGAACGGGCTTCCGACCACGCCGGTTGAGGAACCACAACAGAAATAGCGCCAGCACAATCAGCGCCACCGCACCTCCGATCATCCATTCCACGGGATAACCAGGAATGGCAACCGGACCGGCAATGTCATTGATTGGAGCGGGAGTGGACGGAGGGTTCATGCTGCCAGCCTCCTCTCGCGGCGGTCAAAAAACGCTCTTAGGGAAACCAGGTAGTCCTCATTGGTCACCAGTGGAACCACATCAATCCGTCGGGCCGCAAAGAGTTTGTCAACAGCCCGGCGTCGCTCGGCCTCGGCTTCGGCAAATCCATTGCGCACGGATTTGTTCGCGGTGTCGATCTCCAGAAGTTCTCCGGTTTCGGCGTCTTCAAAGGTCACGCGCCCAATGTTGGGAAGTGTGAGCTCCCCCGGATCCCGAACCGGCATGGCGACGACATCATGACGCCGACCGGAGGCCGTGAGCGGTTTGGAAAAATCGGGAGCCAAAAAATCCGAGATCAGAAAAAGCACGGCCCGCCGGGACAGAACCCGGTTCAAATACCCAAGGGCACCCGCCACATCGGTGCCGCGACCACCCGGCTGAAAATACAACATTTCCCGGATGAGCCGGAGCGTGTGCTGGCGGCCTTTTTTGGGAGGCATGAAAAGCTCCACCTGGTCGGAGAACAAAAGTAAACCGACCTTGTCATTGTTTTTGATCGCGCTGAAAGCAAGGATGGCAGCCACTTCGGCAGCCAATTCCCGCTTGCTCATCTCGACACTCCCATAGGCACCGGAAGCACTCACATCGAGCACTATGATTACGGTCATCTCTCGCTCCTCCGTGAATTTTTTGATGTAGGGCGTGTTCATCCGCGCCGTCACGTTCCAGTCAATGGAACGGATTTCATCCCCAGGCGAGTATTCACGCACCTCTTCAAAATTCATGCCCTGACCCTTGAAAACACTGTGATACTGGCCCGCGAAGGACGAATTCACGAGCCTTCTGGTTTTCAATTCCAGACGACGGATCTTGGTAAGAATCTCCTGAGGATTTTTAATCATCGATAAGTTGGACGCATGGCGTCCCGTTGAAAAATAATGCCCGGAAATCAGGGCACGGGAAGACCGGCAAAGATGGTCTCGACGATGCTTTCGCTGGTGATGGACTCCGCTTCAGCTTCGTAGCTGACTCCGATGCGATGACGCAGCACATCCAGTCCGATGGATTTGATGTCCTGAGGTGTCACGTAGCCCCGGCCTGCAATGAAGGCGTGGGCCTTGGCCG
>JBGSVX010000232.1:0-3282 GCA_041752795.1 Terrimicrobiaceae bacterium | reverse complement strand
CCTCCTGACCGGAAATCTCGCCCAGGGAGCAAAACTCAAGCTGACCCATTACGGGGTCTGGGAATTTTTTGAATTTGGAGCCTTTGCGGATGATCATGCAGATCGCAATGAGCTGAGCCATTTTGCGCGGGCGCGGGCTCTGGAAGCCCATGGGGAGGACTTTCCCCCGGAGCGCATTTATGTGATCGGGGACACACCCAGGGATATTGCCTGTGGGAAGGCCATCGGCGCAAAAACCGTCGCGGTCGCCACGGGGAATTACGATTCCGCCGAGTTGGCCAAACATGAACCCGATTTGCTGTTTGACGACCTGTCGGATCTTGAGGCGGTGACCAGCGCGCTCATGGAATGAGCCTTTCCGGTCTCACGCGCAGATCTTCTCCCCGGGATATTCATCACGAATTGCGCAGCTTTTCGGAATTCCGCCAAAAAACTCAGGTCTCCCATCTCGGAGACCCGCAGGTGCCGGTTTACGAAAATGAATTCTGGACGGCGAAACAACGGGCCGGTCATTCCCTGCACGAAATTTCTTACCGGGCCTGTTACAAGCCCCAGCTTCCGGAGTTTTTTATCCAGCGATTTTGCGAACCGGGGGATATCGTTTACGATCCATTCATGGGCCGGGGGACCACGCTGCTCGAAGCGCAGATGGGCGGGTGCATCTCTTGGGGAAATGATATCAATCCGCTCTCCAAGATTCTTGTCGCTCCCCGGCTGAACCCTCCGTCTGCCGCGGACATCAAAACCCGCCTTGATGAGATCCAACTGCCGGAGGCCGGGATCGAAGACCCCGAGCTTCTGGTGTTTTTTGAGGAGCAAACCCTTCGCGAACTCTACGGGTGGCGCACGTATTTTAGGAAACGCCGCAGTTCGGGTCAGTTTGACCTCATGGACGCATGGATTCAAATGGTGGCCACCAACCGCCTGACCGGCCATTCCAATGGCTTCTTCTCGGTTTACACCCTGCCGCCAAATCAGGCCACCTCGATCACCGCCCAGCGCAAAATCAATGAAAAGCGGAATCAAAAACCCGAATACCGGAACACGCGCGCTCTGATTTGGAAAAAGACCCGCCAATTACTCAAGGACCCGCTGCCCGCAAGGTTTGGTCATCAGGATTTCCAGCTCCTTACCAACTCGGCGGATCACACCCCCACCCTGCCTGACCGTTCGGTGAAACTCATCGTCACGTCCCCGCCGTTTGTGGATACCGTTGATTACATCGGGGACAACTGGCTGCGCATGTGGTTCTGCGAAGTGGAAATAAAAAAATCGGATTTGTGGCAACTGCGTTCGCTCAAGGACTGGCAGTCGCGAATGGCTTCCACCTTTCGTGAATTGGCACGGGTTTTGAGGCCGGATGGTTTGATTGCTTTTGAAGTGGGAGAGGTCCGGGGAGGAAAGGTGCGACTCGAGGAGGTGGTGCTTCAGGCCGCAATTCCGTCCGGACTTCATGCAGAATGTGTGATGATCAACTCCCAGATTTTCACCAAAACCGCGAATTGTTGGGGAGTGGATAACAATGCCAAGGGCACAAACAGCAACCGCATTATCATTCTCAAACTTGACGCCAAAGCCCGCGCCACGTAAGCCAAAGTTCTCCAATGACCGCTTCCGAACTCTTCGCGTCCCTCACCCCGGAACAGGCAGCCACGGTTTTAGCCGGCCTCCGGGAAGAAAACCGCCCGGTTTTCCAATCCGTCACCTCCGTCACCGCAACCCGCAGGAAGCTGCGTCCGGTCTTTGTGGAAAAAAAATTGCTGCCCGAGCGCATTGCATGGATTGCTATCGAACTCGCCCGCAAATCGAATGCGGATGTCGCCATAGAAGTGTTGCAGGCCTGGTTGTTCGGTTGCCGCCAGCCGATGCTCATCACCTTTTTGGACGGGCTTGGGGTGCCGCATGATGGCAAGGGTCTCATCGAAGATCTTCCTCCCGAGCCGCCGAAGGCCGCCCTGGAATCAGCGGTGAAGGGATTGCTTGGCACTTATCACGCATGGGAAGTGCGGATTTATCTGACGCTTTTTTGTAGCATGGACATCTCTGCATGGCCGACACTCGCAGAAATGGTCACATCCGACCCCGCACTGCAACCCAACCAACAACCCGCCTGATTATGAGTTACTCCAGTTCTTTGGATGATTGTTTGGAAGCCATGACCAGCCTTCGGGCCTTGGAAGCTCCGCTCACAAAAGCCGCCGAGGCGGTGCTCAAGTGTTTGGTGGAGGGTGGAAAAGTTCTGACTTGCGGAAATGGCGGCAGCGCCGCGGACAGCGCCCACCTTGCCACGGAATTCACATGCCGCTTCAATGGGGACCGCCGCCCGTATCCGGCCATCGCGCTCGCTTCGGACGCCGGGCTGATCACGGCTGTGGCCAATGACTATGCGTTCAAGGACGCGTTCTCGCGTCAGGTCTGGGCCTATGGCAAGGAAGGCGATGTGCTGATGGCCTTTTCGACAAGTGGCAAATCCCGCAATGTGCTTTCCGCGATTGAAGAGGCCCGCCGCCGGAAGTTGGTATCCATTGCGTTTCTAGGACGGGATGGTGGCTTCACCGCGGGAGCTGCCGACATCGAATTGATCGTGCCCAACAAGGTCACCGCGCGAATCCAGGAAGCCCACAAATTTCTTTTGCACGCTCTCTGCGAAATTGTGGAGGTCGGCCTTCCCAAGGAATGAGGGAGCCGACCCTCACGGTCTTTGCCGCCGTCCTGGGAGCAATTGTCGGCTCATTCCTGAATGCCTGCATTCACCGGATGCCGCGAGGCATTCGCCTCGACAACCCGAAAAGGTCCTTCTGCCCGTCCTGCAACAAAATGATCCCATGGTATGAGAACCTGCCGGTGATCAGTTGGCTGGCCCTGCGGGGCAAATGTTCTTCCTGCGGTGCCAAAATCTCTCCGCGCTACATCCTGGTGGAATTGCTCACAGCGGCTCTGTTCTGTGCGGCATGGACCACGCACGGACTCCCGCTCGCACCCGTCTATTGGTTGTTTCTGGCCCTCATGATTACGGCCACCTTTATTGATATCGAACATTTTATCATCCCTGACGAAATCACATGGGGCGGCACCATTGTTGGCATTGTGCTCAGTGTCATGATTCCGCAGATGATGCAGACCGACTCGCGAGTGATGTCCGGCCTGCTCTCCTTGGGCGGGGCCGCTCTGGGGTTTGCTTTGCTGTGGCTGGTGGTCGAAGGCGGCAAACTGGCTTTTGGAAAAAAGAAACACGCGTTCCCAGATGGTTCAGACTTTGAGTGGAAGCGGGATGGTGACCGG
>JBGSVX010000231.1:0-3696 GCA_041752795.1 Terrimicrobiaceae bacterium | reverse complement strand
ACGGAAATCTGCAAATCGCTAAGAGAATGGCGCGAGGGTTTCGGAATTTTCACTACTTTCGAATTGCCGCTTATCTCAAAGCCGGTGGACTCAACCTCAAAATCGCGCACATTTAAGCCCACTCAAAACGACGAAGAGTCGTGCCACCGTATCAATAAGGGCATCTTGCTTGACGGGTTTATTGGTATTGGCTTCCGGGGGTTTATTGCAGGAAGTGAGACCTGCCACCAAAGCTCCACCCATTAAACAGATTCCAAGAATTAAAAAACAGCGAACCATAAGCACGATGCCCAGTCATTAGTGTGCAGTCTGCCAAATTGCCACCCATTTGTTACATGATGGAAACTTGAAAAAACGCCAGGGAAATGGGAACCCCAGGAGATCAAATTGCCTGCAAAATCGCAAGCCGATCAATCAGTAGCTCTGAGCAGTCAGCCGGGTTTTCCCACGAAAGATATAGTAGATGCAGGCCGTGTAAGCGAGCACGAGTGGAACTCCAAGGACGGCGATGATGAGCATGATGCCCAGAGTTTTTTGCGTCGAGGCCGCATTGTATATTGTCAGGCTGTTTTCCGGATTTGGCAGGCTGTAAAGCATGTTGGGAAAATAGGTGAGGCCGAAGGCTGCCATCATGAGCCCCATTCCGGCACAGGAGGAGGCAAAGGCATTGAACTCCCGCCCTTTGTGAATCTCGCGCGGGATATTCATCACAATCAAAACCCCGAGTGCCACAACGGGCATGATCCATGGCCTCGCCCGCACAGTGTCCAGAATATGTGGACAGTAGATAAGAGTCATCATGTTGAAGCACATGTAACAGGTGATGAAAATGCCGATGAGTTTGGGAATCCAGCCTCGGACAATCTGTTGGAGTTCCCCATCGGTTTTCATGGCAAGGTAGATCCCGCCATGCATGGCGAATAGCGCGACCGTGGTGACTCCAAGGAGGAGTGCGTATGGGTTCAGCATGGCAAGGAATGTCCCTCCGAATTCGCGGTCCGGACGGATGGGGACACCGGCGACCACATTCCCCATGGCAACACCAATAAGGAAAGCCGCCAGAACACTCCCGATCGAAAATGCCACATCCCACATCATTCGCCACCAGCCCCATGGTTCCTTGCTTCGAAATTCTATCGCCACTGCACGGAAAATCAGGGCCACCAAAAGCAGCATGAATGGAATATAAAAACCGGAAAATACCGTGGCATAAACTTCCGGAAAAGCCGCAAAGAGGGCTCCTCCGCCTGTGACGAGCCAAACTTCGTTGCCATCCCAGACCGGCCCGATGGAATTCAAAAACAGGCGACGGTGTTCATCAGTCCTTGCAAAAAGGTGCAGCGTGCCCACGCCAAGATCAAATCCGTCAAGCATCGCATAGCCAGTGAACAAAACCCCAACCAGAACAAACCAAATAAAATTCAAATCCATGTTCATATCAGGCTTTTGCAGATTTCAGGCGAATCCGACGCTTCCAGCTTTCTGGCATTTCCTCACTCTCCTCCGCAGAGTCCGGCCCATGCTGGATCTTGCGGGTCATTAGGAAGACAAACGCCGCAAAGAGAAGCAGGTAAACCAAAAGAAAAAGAATCAGCGAGGTCAGAACATGGCCGGCCGCGACCACTTTGGAGAGGGCATCGGAGGTTTTCAGCAAATTGTAAACAATCCATGGTTGACGCCCCATCTCGGCTGCAAACCACCCGGCCTGATTTGCAATTTGCGGCCCAAGAACGCTGAAAACCAATACCCAAAGAAAGGCCTTCCGAAGCACAGTATCTGTTCGAAAAAGAGTCCCCCGCAACCACTTGAGTCCGGCCACGATCACAATCCCAAAGAGTGCGACCCCCACGGTGATCATTACGTGATAAAATTGAAACACCGGCTGAATCGGTGGATGATAAGTTTTCCTGAGTTCCGCGAGGTTTGCAGTCGGTGTGTCGGGGTGTCGGGTCAGCAAAAATTCGTCCGACGGCAACTCATTGAGGCCCTGCACCGGGGTTTCAGGATCCCCGAAGGCCAGCACACTCAGCAAACCCGGAATTTTTGGGCCAATGACGTTCTCTTCCTTTGTGTTTACCCATCCGAAAAGAGTCATGGGCGTGAAGGGAACGGTTTCAAAAACTCCTTCCATTGCAGCAAGTTTGATGGGCTGATTTTTCACAACACCCTTGGCCGTGGTATCAGCACTCACCATTTGCATCATGGTCGCAACCCCCGCAAAGGCCACTCCGACTTTCAATGAGGCCCGGGCAAAATCGACATGACGGTTTCGGAGCAGGTAGTAGGCGCTGATGCTGACAACAAGAAATGCGCCGGCCATCCATGCTCCAAGGACCACATGGGTCAGACGATCAATTGAAGACGGATTTAAAACCATGACCCAAAAATTATCCACCACAGCCCGAACGGTTCCCAGGTCTCCTTCCGTGATCACGTGCGCTGCAGGCAGGATCACCGTCTCACCTCCGCTCAGGCTCTCCAAGTGGTAGCCCGCCGGAGTCTGCATCCAGGAATTGGCAACAACAATCCAGACCGCGCTGAAATGGGCTCCAAGACAAACCATGCATGTTGCAAAAAAGTGGAGTTTCGGCCCGACTTTGTTCCAGCCAAAAAGCAGCACCGCCAGAAATCCGCTCTCTAAAAAAAATGCAAAAATTCCCTCCGCTGCAAGCGCACTCCCAAATATATCCCCCACAAATCGGGAATAGGTTGCCCAGTTCGTTCCAAATTCAAACTCCATCACAATTCCCGTAGCGACCCCAATCGCAAAGGTCAGAGCAAAAATCCGCGTCCAAAATCGCGCCATGTTGTGATAAAGCGGATTGCCGGTTTTGAGCCACATTCCCTCCATAATGACCAATGCCACACCGAGCCCAATGCTCAGAGGGGGATACAGGTAATGAAAGGCCACCGTGAATGCGAACTGCACGCGGGACAGAATTTCGACATCCATGATATTTTTTTCATACTTTCCAAGTGAAAGCCTGTCAATAAGTTAAACTTATTTTATCATCATTTTGAGAGCCATTGAACACCAAAACCTTTTGACTCGGAGCACAAAAGTTTTCTCGCAATCCCCCAACGATCACTTGCGCCCACGCACACATGAGGCGACGTTTTGATTCCTTCACCCTCCGCGGGTGGATTGTCTGGAATCCATGAAAACACCCTGGCTGATATCAATCTTTAGCTCCTTTGTTCTGGCGACTGCCATTGCCGGAACCGACAAACCTGAAACCCAAAACGACAAAGACCTGCGAATGAAACTCACTCCGCTTCAATTTAAAGTCACCAAAGAGGACGGCACCGAGCCGGCCTTTGCAAATGCCTACTGGGATAATCATGCCGATGGCATTTACGTCTGCATCATTTCAGGGGCCCCGCTTTTCAGCTCCAAAGACAAATTTGATTCCGGAACAGGCTGGCCGAGTTTCACCAAGCCCATTGATGCCACACTGATCGAGGAAAAGGTGGACAGAGCCTATGGAATGACCCGCACCGAGGTTCGTTCGGTCAAAGGCGACTCGCATTTGGGTCATGTCTTCCCGGATGGTCCGGCACCAACCGGTTTGCGCTACTGTATGAATTCCGCCTCGCTCCGTTTTATCCCCGTCGAAAAATTGGCGGAGGAAGGCTTGGGAGAGTTTAAAAAGCTTTTCGATAAGCCCTGATCCCGAGCCCGAAACTCCTGCCATG
>JBGSVX010000230.1:0-1730 GCA_041752795.1 Terrimicrobiaceae bacterium | reverse complement strand
GTCCGTGTAACCTATCCGCCCGGTTTAAAGTGTAACCCATCCTCGGCTCGCACCGAATTCCGGCAACTTTGGCGCTGCCCCTTGAACCTCTCCTACGTTTAATCACACCCGAATACACCCAGCCTCACAACCCGGACACCCCGAGGATCTCTGCGAGAACCGCGCGGCGACGGGAATGTTCTTCATCGCTGATCACCGAAACCATCGCGCACTCACCGGGTTCCGGGAGATCGACCCATGACCGGCAGCCACCGTATTTTTTTTCATTTTTGAGCCGATGCGGTGGCTCCAAACGAAAGACCCGCACGAAGGCAATGTGCACTCCGGGTGCCTCCTCGTATTTGAAACGTTCTTCCACGACCGCTTCGGCAAGGACATGAAGGGATTCCAGAGCGCGGACCTTTTCCCAGTCGTCCACCATGCCGCTCCACTCAATGGTGGCCGCGTAGCGGATTTCCAATTCCTCTCCCGGTTCTTCGGGCAATGGTGTTGATTCCGGCAAGCGAGTCCTCGAAATTTGTTCATGGAACCATGTCGGGAAGAGGAAAAACTCCTTTTCGCGGAAGGAAAATCCGGCGCGACCTTCGGCGATTCCGCCTTTTCGAACAATCAGGCTTTGAAGCCCTCCTCCAAGCGCCTCACAAACAAGCGCCCACTCTTTGAATGCACAATTCATTATTGGGATTATAGTCTGAGATTCTGAAAAGACATGAGCAATTCTTGAAATTAGGCCTTTACCGGGGGGCAAGGTCAAAGCGAAATAAGGAATATGTTCGGATTTGACCTGCATGTTCACTCGCGGTTTTCGGCTGATGCGGCCGATTCGCCGGAGGATTTGATTGCCGCCGCCAAGGCCCGTGGCCTGTCAGGCATCGCGATCACGGATCATGACACCTGCGAGGCCCATGCCTACTGCTTGGAGAAAGGACTCTCCCGCGCGGACGGACTGCCGGTCGATGATTTCCTCGTGGTGCCCGGCGTCGAAATCAGCACGCTGGACGGCCACCTTCTTTGCATTGGAATCACGGTTCCGGATTTGAGTGCCTTGTCAGCCACCGAGGCCTGCGAAGAAATTTGGAACCAGGGTGGAGTTCCCGTTCCTGCGCATCCTTTTGACCACTGGCGCTCGGGCATCCGAAAACCCAAATTGGATGCCATGCGTTTGCGGATCATCGAAGGGTTTAACGCAGCGGTCTCCTCCCGCAAATTCAATGAACGGGCCACGGCCTATGCTGCGGAACGGGGTTTGATGATCACTGCCGGAAGCGACGCACATCATGCCTCTGCGGTGGGAATCAGCCACACGAGTTTTCAACTCACCGAACTTTCCGTGGAAGCCCTCGTTGCGACCCTTCCCGAAGGCGGAATTCCCCACGGCCATTACCTCAGCCCCAAAGAAGCTTTCAAAAAGCACTTTGCGAATTTTTTCCGGAAACCATGAATCCCATGCGCGCCAGAGGTTCATTGCTTGTCGTGCTGGGACTTCTGGCATTGGTGGCCGTGCTCGCATGGTGGACCGCCGGATGGATGGAAAAACGTCCGACCCCCTCCTCCGGCGGATTGTATTTCCCCATGAAGGCCACCATCAATGGCCCGACCTTCGCCCAGGCCGATCCGCGCTGGGGCAAGGACCCGCTCGGTCCAAGCCAAGGAACCCTCGCCGCAGAAGGCTGCGCAGTGGCCAGCGCAGCCATGGCCCTCGGAGCCCATGGTATGGACGTGGACCCCGG
>JBGSVX010000229.1:0-2223 GCA_041752795.1 Terrimicrobiaceae bacterium | reverse complement strand
CTATCGTTTCCTTAACTCTTTATTGCCATCTGACCATGGAGAACCTGCTCCTTGGTGGAGCGACTTTTCAGGTAGAAGAAATTCCCAAGGAAGCCGGCGGCACCGACAAGGAGAAACAGGGTTCCCAAAGAGAGGATGCGTTCGATTCCGACCCATGCTGCGGGAATCACCATAAGCACACCCACGGCATAATTGAAAAAGGACGCCAGCAGGATTTGGTTTCCAAGGCGGCCCCGGAAACTCGTCTCCTCCTCATTCGCCGGTAGGCCGACTTCAATCCGCACGAGTTGAAACATGAGGCCAATGAGGGCCGGAACACAAACGGCAAGGATCATTGTAAGAATCACGGCACCATCCACGGGAAGGAACTCCATAGGGAGTGGACCTGCTGCCGTTTCTTCAACAATGGGGGCCGCAGCGGCGAGGGCTGGATCAACTGGAGGAATGTTCATGCGCTCCCAGGCGGCAAACATGAGGAAGCCGATGACCACCGGCAGCATGCAAGCGGCGGTGAGAAGAATTCTGGCATCCCAGACCAGCAGATGGGATGTCCGTGATTGAAGGATGCCAAGCAGGGAAGCGATGTAAATGAAGGAACCGAGCAGATAGATCGCAGCACAAAAAATCACAAAAGGCATTGGAGCGAGGGACACACCCGCGAACAGCCAGGCCAGGCCGGCATTTATAAAAACAAAGGCGTACCACGGTGAGGCTGAGTTCGCCGGAGGAAGGCCAAGTGCCGGCGGAGTGACCCTCAGAGCGATTCCCATGGATCCATTGGCCACGACTCCAGCCAGGGCAAGCACCATCCATCCTGCATTCCACCCCTTGGTTGCAAACATGGCAAATGGAGGTTCAGCGGCAAATGGCACTCCCAAAAATGCGGAGATCAGCAACCATAACACAGTAGCCGATAAAAAGGCGGCGGCCGCATCCGGGCGTTTCATTGCTTTGAAGGTGCCACCAATATTGATTGCAAAAATGATGGCACCGCAGGCCAAAAATGTTGGTCCCATTTGGGCCTGACGGAATCCGTCTGCAAAAAGTCCCACAATCACCAGAAGGAATCCCGCAATGTGAAATCCCAAATGCAAAAAAATCATTTGTTCGCTGAAAATTTTCACATCGAAGGTGCGTGGCAGGGCATCGTAGGCAATGCCGAACAAGCCGGAATACGCGCACCCGAAGATCAGCAATTCCAGCCAGGCAAGGCCGTGACCGGTCAATGAGGGGGTCAGCAAAAACGTCGGGCGTCCCGCCAGCATGAACATGCCCAGAAGCAGGCTCACAAGTGAGGTGACAAGAAACGCGCTGGCTCCTGCGCTGCGCGGAGCAGATGGAAGGTTGTCCAAATTGTTGGAATAGGATTCCGAGGATGTGGTGTTCATAGGTTTGATGGTTTGGATTTTAAAAAAGTGAAGACAAGGCCGATGGAAACAAGAGAGCTGAGGGGCATGATCACTGCGGCGACAAGGGGATTCATCCAGCCTGCCAACGAAGCTGAGACGGCAAGCGCATTATAGGTGAGCGCAAAGGCAAACACGGCCCTGGTGGCCCGGCGGTGGAGGTCTGACATGGAAAACAATTGCCCGAGTCCGGCAACACTTCTTCCCAGCAGATAAAAGTCGGCTTTGTGCTCCAGAAGTCCCGTGTCCACAGCCGGCGTGCCCCGACAGAGTGCCGCATCAAAGGCAAGGCTGTCATTCGCTCCATCGCCGACCATGAGTGCAGAATTTGGCCAGTGGTCCTCCACGAGGCGGGCCTTTTGGCTGGGAGTGAGACCTCCAAAGGCGCAGGCCGGCTGCAGCCCAAGAGAAGTGGCCATGGCCCGGACTCTCCCGTGTTCATCCCCGCTGAGAATCGCAATGCCCAACCCGCGTTTCATAAAGGACTTCATCAACGCCGGGGCATCGGGCCGGATTTCCTCCCGGAAGGAAAATTCCGCGATGAGGTTTCCCTCAAGACAGAGAATGGTTCCAGCGGAGTGACACGGAGATGTCTCGCTCTCTGAGGCCCATGCGGCGCGGCCAAGACGCCATGTGCCCTCGGGACCTTCCCATTCCAAACCAAACCCGGTGACCTCATGCGCAGGTTTTGAAAAATCCGACAGATCTCTTGCTGGTGGCATTGGAGGTGGGCCGGAGCGCTGATGGGATTGATCGGTGACTTTTGTCGGGCTGGTTTCCACTCCCTGGCTGAGCAAAAACTCCCTCAGGCAGGATG
>JBGSVX010000228.1:0-3863 GCA_041752795.1 Terrimicrobiaceae bacterium | reverse complement strand
GCTCTGGCTTGGCGCCAGCGCGCGAGCGCGGCCCTTCGGGCTCGCGCTGCCGCTACCTTGCCCTGCCGGGCATTTGTGAATAATCCTCATGACTTGGAACCTACAAGGGACATCGTCCCCGATGTCCGGTCCCGGAAGTTGGGGGAAGCCTACGCAGTGAGCTCGTCCGCGATGATACGCAGGCCAGCACGAACATCGTCTTCGGCCATCGCAAACGAAATCCGAAGACATTCGTGCCGGTGGTACCAGTCGTCAGGCAGGCCGAAGAAAAAGTATTCGCCCGGTACGACGAGAACACCGCGTGCTTTGAGCGCCTCATACATTTGGCGCGAGGTTCGCCGCGTGCCCCGCATCCAAAGCCAAAGGAACATGGCCCCACCACTTTCATGGATCGCGTAGGGAATGTCATCGGGAAAAAACTCCGCGACCGCATCCAGGGCAAGATCGCGTTTCTTGAGATAATACGGACGCACAACCTCGCGACTCAGCGTGAGAATCGACCGATCTTCAATGAGAGGCCGTGCAATGGTCTGTCCAAAATTCCCATTCGCAAGCCCGGTGACCGCCATCATGGAGGAAACCGCAGCAGCCACTTTGGGTGGCCCCACCACAAAGGCCGTGCGTGTGCCGGGGAGCCCGAGTTTTGAGAGGCTCATCACATGAATGGTTTGTTCATTCCATGGTGGTGTGGCCTCCCCGAAAACAATGCCGGGAAACGGCCACCCGTAGGCATTGTCAATAATGAGCGGGATCCCACGGTCGGCAGCGAGTTTCGCAAGGCGGCCCATCTCGGAATCAGACAGCAGATTGCCGCTCGGATTGGTTGGTCGCGAAACGCAGAGTGCCCGCACGTCCGGGCCGGGATTCAAAGAATCAAAATCAATATGATACTGAAACCGGTGTGGGCCGGTCTCGCTGATGATTGGGCGGTGCGCTTGAAAGACGCCGGGCTCCAGCGATTGGTTCGCGTAGCCGATGTATTCTGGAACCAGCGGAAATAGGATCCGCCCCGGTCGCCCATCAGATTGCGTTCCTCCGAACAAATTGAAGAGAAAGAAAAACGCGGTTTGGCCGCCGGGCATGACGGCAATGTTTTCAGGTTCGACCGGCCACCTGAGTTCTTCCCGAAGCAGGCCAGCAAGTGCCTCGATGCAGCCCGCATTGCCACGCGGTGGATCGTAGATGGCCAGAACCCGCCTCAATCTCGCCGGATCGGAAATAATGGAGGTCATTTGCTTCAACCAGACCGCTTCCATTTCCGGAATGTGTGCAGGATTTCCACCGCCAAGCATGTGAGGAGAAGGACCCGATGCGGCCAAAGCATGACCCAGGTCTTTCATCAACGTCTCAATTCCACTGCCGCCTGATAGGCGTTCGCCGAGTGCGGAAAAATTCATGGGAGATCGTTGGGAAACTTCATCAGAACACAGTGTGATGGCGAAAAAACTTTCTCCCGGGCGGGGAGCGGTGAGGGAGGGATTTGAACCCTCGGAGCCCTTTAGGAGCTCGGCGCTTTAGCAAAGCGCTGCTTTCGACCACTCAGCCACCTCACCTTGAAGTTTGGGGAATATGATCTGGAACGGAGCGATGGTCAAACCAGAAAGCGGGAAGGGGAGGAGATTCTTTTTTGGGGATTCCCTAGGTCAGAGCCTCCTCTTCTCCAAAGAAAGCGGCGAAACGCTTACGCTATCGCCGCACTCCCAAAGATGCTTCGCATCACCTTGCTTGAGCCGCAGGCTCTTTTGGACTGCGGTGATAGGGAGGCACGACCGTTTCAACGCTTTGATCTGAGTCCAATACCGACTTTCTTCACTTTATGGGGCAACGTCCTGCCATGCCCAATCTGCGCTGGATGCAAGGAGATCCTCCAAACCTGCGGCTTCCACATAAACGGAGGTGAGATCTGCCGAAGTGAAGTCCTCGAGTTGGTCGGTGGACGAAAGATTCAAGGTCAAAGCGAAGGCGACGACAGCCGTCGCGGCAGCGGGAATGAGCCACCGCAGAAAAATGTGCAGGGACGTTTCGGGCTGGGAATTCGTGTCGGGTTGGGTGCGGATCGTGCGCAAAACGTTTTGCACAAACGCCGGACCGGGTTTTGTCTCCGTGGCATTTCCCAGGATATCCCAAAGGGGATCACCGGCTTTCCCGTGAGGATCATTGTTGTCCAAGTTGTTTTTCACCAAAGGATAGAACACCCGATTTCTCTGGAAGTTGCGAAAATCAATGACGGAAATGCCGCATCCCTGTGAAGACCATGGCCACTTTGCGCTCATTGGCCGCCGCGATCACATCTTCATCCCGCACGGAGCCCCCCGGTTGGATGGCGGCGGTGGCACCTGCCTCCGCGGCCGCGATCAGCCCATCAGGAAACGGAAAAAAGGCGTCACTGCAGACCGCGCTGCCTTTGAGAGAGAGTCCGGCTTCTCCTGCCTTCCAAACTGCAATGCGTGAGGCATCAACACGGGACATCTGACCCGCTCCGATCCCGAGGGTTCTGTCTTTGGATGCATAGACAATGGCATTGGATTTGACGTGCTTGACCACTTTCCAGCCAAACTCCATGGCTTCAATTTCGTCTTTTGTCGGCGGGCGGGCGCTCACGACTTTGTGTTCAAGTTCCGGGATGGCGGCAAAATCCGTGTCCTGAACAAGGAGTCCGCCAATCACCGAACGCGTGTCCCGGCCGCCAGTGCCCGGGGATTTCAACAATTTCATCAGGCGGAGATTCTTCTTTTTGGCAAGGATTTGCCTCGCCTCGGCCTCAAATTCCGGTGCGATGATGACTTCACTGAAAATTTCCGAGATGGCTTTGGCAAGCGCGAGGGTGACTGGGCGGTTGCAGATGATGATGCCGCCGAAGGGGGCTTGTTTGTCTGTGGTGAAGGCTTTGTCCCATGCGGCTCGCAGGTCGGGATCACATCCCACTCCGCAAGGATTGGTGTGTTTGAGAATGGCGACGGTTGGTTTGGTGAATTCGCTGATGAGGCAGGTGGCCGCAGAAATATCGAGGATGTTATTATAGGATAGCTCCTTGCCTTGGAGTTTCTCAAAGTGGGAGCCGAAATCTCCGTAGAGCTCCGCATTTTGGTGGGGATTCTCGCCATAGCGCAGGCGCTGCTCGAGGGGAAGATCAAGGCGATAGGCGGCAGAGGTCTCCTGGGCTTTGTTCAAATACCCGGCAATGGCACGGTCATAGGCCGCCGTCGTCGCGAAGGCCTTAATCGCGAGACGTTCTCTGAGGGGAAGGGTTGTTCCGCCCTTTTCTTCGTCCATCTCGGCAAGAACAGACGCATAATCGGCGGGATCCGTGACCACGGTCACCGTCCGGTAATTTTTGGATGCACTGCGAATCATGGACGGGCCTCCGATATCAATCTGCTCGATGGCTTCTTCCAGAGTGACCCCCGCTTTGGCGATGGTCGCTTCAAAGGGGTAGAGATTCACAACCACAAGGTCGATCGGGCGGATGCCATGCTCGCGAGCCTGTTTCTCATGATCCTCATTGCCGCGCAGATAAAGAAGCCCGCCATGCACTTTCGGGTGAAGGGTTTTCACCCGTCCATCCAAAATCTCCGGGGACCCGGTGAAAGCGGAAATCTCCAAAACCGGGACTCCCTCCTCGGCAAGCGACCTCGCCGTTCCACCTGTGGAGACGATTTCCACCCCCTGGGCGGCAAGGGCTTTTGCGAAGTCCACAATGCCAGCTTTGTCAGATACCGAGATCAATGCTCTTTGAATTTTCATGCGGTCCAGACTCTCTCGCGAATTGGCACGGAATGTCATGCGCAAATTTTTTATAAAATTCTCTTGCCAGCAAATTCCTGGTAACTACATTCACCTTCCCGCACAAAGTCGGAATTCCG
>JBGSVX010000227.1:0-5819 GCA_041752795.1 Terrimicrobiaceae bacterium | reverse complement strand
GGCGCGAGGGTTTCGGAATTTTCACTACTTTCGAATTGCCGCTTATCTCAAAGCCGGTGGACTCAACCTCAAAATCGCGCACATTTAAGCCCACTCAAAACGACGAAGAGTCCACATTTTCTACGATGCCAATAAATCCATCCGCCTGCGATTTTCCATCAACCAGAACCAGATTGTGAACATTGCCTGTGTAGTATTGCGTGAATGGAGACTCGGTAAACCAATCCACTCCCATCGCTGAAAAATGGAACATGCCGGAATCAGCGTGATGATGTCCTCCTCCAAGATAGTGATTCGGGCGGACCATAAGATTCATCCAAACCGCTTCGGGCGAGCGGTCACTATAGGCAGAAAAGACCCCGTGCACTGGTGCATCAAAATCCAGCGGAAGCCCGAGGTCTTTGCGGGTCGTCGGCACAAGATCTGAATCAAAGAGTACGCCACGCACAAAGCCCGCGTAGGACGGGCTAGGCAGCCGCAGGCGTTTCCATGTCTTGACCTGCTCCCGGTATTTTTGTGGATCGAAATCCGGAATCGGAAGGTGCCGGCCGGACTCATCCTTCTCGCCGAGCGGGTCTTCCAGCGCGGCGGTCGCCAGATAGTCGGGCAGGCGGCTTTCCGGGTAAATGGATTTGAGTTGGATGGCGAGCGGCAGGGAAATTCGTTGACGACTATGCCTCACGTATTGGGTTCCGCTGTTGGGAATGACCCGCCCGTTCGGTGATGTCATTTGCACCTGCCCTTCCAAAAGTCGCCGCCAATGCGGATGCGCAAAGAGGTTTTCTCCCCGCCGGCTCACAATCATCATTGAAAGAAATTGGAACTGGAACGCGGCGGGATTTTTCCCGTTGCTTTCGAAGATGACCCCATCGGGATCAACCCCCCACTCGCAAAAAGCACGCGCACTTTCGCGACCACTTTCGTAGGCTTCGATATCAAATCCCGGCAGTCCTTCAATGGCGGCCACAGCAAGAAAATGAGTGAGGTCCCATGCCATCCAATTGACGTCGCGAACCCGGACCGGTCCGTCCTGACCGTGGGAACGCCTTCCATAAGTGGCCTTGGCAATCACCCGCTGCATGATGGCTTTTTCGTCAGCGGTCATCCACTGGCCTGCAAATTCAAGTGACAGAGCAAGGTTCATGTGAGCGACAAGGCCATGAATATTTCGCCAATGGGTTCGGGCACCTGAGGCATTCGAGGGAGTGAGGCTACCATCGGGATTGATGATTGCGGAGCCAAACTCCGAATCGCTGATTTCCAGCCATCGATCAAGAAGGGGTTCGCGGAGCTTAAAATAATTCGCCACGGCAGCCGCGACTTTTCGACCAAGGGCATCATCCTGCATGAGGATCGCATAGAGCCCCATGGCAGTTAGACACTCGGGAACATAGGCAACATGGGAGCTGTAAATTCCGGGCTTTTGGCCTTTGAAAAGATGGGCCGCCTCAAAAAATGGTTTGTTGGCCGGAACCTCCCATTCCAGTCCGTCAAGCTGACCGGAACTCAGTTTTTCAAAAATTTGCCCATCGCTGGTTGTCGGATCCCACCAGCTTTGCTGGAATAAAACTTCCATCTCGATGAGCGAGCGTTGACCAAGTTCCGTGGCCTTCACGCGGGCGGCGGTAGCTGGAATATCCTCCGGGCTGAGCAGGAGACGCGGATAGATGCCCGGTGCGGGGACCTTCGAACCAAACAATCCGGTGTTGATTCCTTTCGTTTCAAATTTGTCCGCCGGAGTCCATTCCCACTCGGTCGGCGGCCCATCCAGCGCCGCCAATTGCTCCGGCGTGACTTTCACGTGATCGGTCCATGGGCCCTGACGTTTGAGAATCGGGATATGTTTTGTGGCGAGGTCCGGGTTTGCAAAACTCTCCGGCGTGTCAAACAACGAGACGATGCTCTCCATTACCACGGAGTTTTCGGGAGCAAGCCACGGCTTGCGCGATGCCACGGACAAACCCGTGGGATGATTCGTCACCGTCCACCCCAGAGCACTGGCTGCCTCTTCAAACACGGCATAGAAGTCATCCCCGATTTTTTCCGCATTTTTGGCGGGCACGATCGGACTGTTTTTTGGAAGCATTTCCGTTACAGAAAACACCCACCGGTCGGCAATCGGCGCGAGGTTCGGGGGAACCTCCGGAGATAGGATTTTTTTGGCGGAGAGCAGCCGCAAAAACGAGACTGGCACAAGCAGTTTGCCATCGCGTTGGATTGCGGCAGCCCGGAGCAAATCGAGGTCGCTGAGGCGAACCCTCTGGCCATTAACCCATGCATACCGGCTGCCTGGATAAACTGCGATGCCCTCTCCCAATGCAGCCACCGCAGTTGCCTGAGCCGACCGGGTGTAAGGGATTCCTTCATTTTGAGGCGGCGGAATCAGCGCTTCCTCCGCATGAAGCAGGATCGGGAAAAACGCGGCAAGAAAAACTGAAATCCTATGCCAATGAGAACCTGAGGATGTCATGATTTGGTATTTGTGAGGAGATTTGTGAACTCAAAGCGGTGGAAGTCGGCATGACCGGCCGCCGAGGATTCGCACAAGTGGAATATTCCAACCTTTGCGCCTATCCACCCGCCCTCTTTTGCCAAAAACATTTCGGAAATGGCTTCAAGTTGGCTTTCAGCGTGCTGATAAAAAAATTGAAATTGCCCATCGGAATGCACCTCGACGGCGATGCCAAAACGAGTCCCCACGGCCCCTTTCAGCATGTCCAAACTTTCGGGTGTGCGGAGAACCCACTCCAATCCATGGGGGCAGTGCCGGATTCCCAGAAAATGCGAACCGTTTCCACTGGTGACTCCCAACCCGGCCATTCCTCCCAGCTCAAGGCCCGATGAGTCCAAATCGACGGTTACACGAAACTGACGCGCTGGAAATTTTTGGCCGAGGAAACGGGGATATTTCGAAAGGTCCGTGATTTCAGAACATCCAGGGTAGAGTCTCAAAGCGCCGGGATTTTCGGTCAGCGAATACCAGGAGCGTTTATGGTTTGCATGCCACTGCCATTGGAGTCCGAGGGTCGGTTGCGAAAAGTCGTCACTGGTTTGAGGAATACAGGACGGGAATCCCTGCAATGGTTTTTTCCAACAAGCCACCGGCTGACACACACCGTCAATGATTTCTCCCATCAGCGGCCAGTCATCCTGCCAGCGCACCGGCTGCAAATGCACAATGCGGCCGAAGGGCCCGCAATCTTGAAAGTGAATGAACCACCATGATCCGTCGGGAAGGTCCACCAGTGCTCCCTGATGCGGTCCGTTGACCGGGGAGGTGCCCTGTTCGAGCACAATTTTTTCTTCGTAAGGTCCGAGGAGATTTTTTGAGCGGAAGGCGACCTGCCACCCGGTTTGCACGCCACCACCCGGGCAAAGGATATAATACCACTCGCCGAATTTATGAACCTTGGGACCTTCGAGATAGAGGTGGTGTGGCGTGTGGAAGAGTTCCACGCATTCGCCGGTCAGAGTCCGGCAGTCCGGTGACATGGGCCGCAAATGAATGCGCTCCTTCAATCCGGACCGTGACATCGCATAGGCATGAAGCAAGTAGGCCTGTCCGTCCTCATCCCAGAAGGGACAGGGATCAATCCACCCCTTCGCTTCCGCAAGACACCATGGCTTTTCCCATATTCCCGCCGGATCCAATGCGCTGGTCACATATATCCCCTCATCCGGCATTGGGAAAAAAATCCAGAATCTTCCATCATGAAACCGAATGGCCGGCGCCCACACCCCGCAGCCATTTCGGACCTTTTCGTAGGAGGCATCTGGAACCGAATCAATGGCGTGATTGACCAGCGTCCAGTTGACGAGATCTTTGGAGTGCAAGATCGGAAGGCCCGGCGTGCAATTGAAGCTGGAGGCCACCATCCAATAATCCTCCCCATGACGAATCACATCGGGGTCCGAGTAATCGCCGTGGATCACCGGATTCGTGTAGGTGCCATCCCCATTGTCGGGGCGCCATGGGTAAGCAAATGGGGAAGCCATGTCCTCGGGCAAAATCAGGGAGTTGCTGTCTTGTTGGAAGCATCCACATCGGTCTGTGAATCAAACCCGCCCTCGGTGCTCCCCGATTTCAGAAGCTCCATATCTCGCGGAGGCACAACTGGCCGGTAAATATCCGAATACAATCCAATCTTGGAAACAGGAACTTGCGGGAAATTTGGCAATTCCGAAAAAACGGGTGCACCAGGCTTGATCGTGAAATCCAATTCCTGGGGATTCACAAAAATCCCAAGGTCCTCGCCGACCACATTTTTTTCATAAGTGACACCCTGCAAATCGGACTCCGAATTGGATTTTCGAAATTCGGTGCCGCAGGACACCATAAGATTTTCCTCAATGAGAATGCCGCTCGGTCGCTCGGGACTCCCTTCCAAAATCCCGACTAAAGCGGGATACTTCTCGCTCCATGGCGGATCCTGATAGGAAACGGAGTCCAAATCGTCGCGCAACCGGCGGTCATTGACCGTGTACCCGCGTGCAATCCCTCGAGCATCCACATGCATGGCCCGTGTGCATTCCACAAAAATGTTGTTACGGAAAATTTGATCATGCCCGCCGCCAACAAATCCGCCGGACTCGGTTTTATAAGCGATATTTCCTAAGAAAGTGTCCCCCGAATCACCATCATCCACATAAAACGCATTCGCATTCATGGAGTGGTGAACCATATTATGCCTCACGATATTGCCACGGGATGTCCATCCGCCGGTGGTGTAAAAACTCCCGAGATCACTGGACCCAAGGCCAACACGGTAAATATCATTGAACTCAAAAACATTGTCATTGCCCGAATAAACAATACCGCTGTTGGCAGAATCGTGAATCCGGTTATGAGCTACGAGATTTCCGACTGAGTCGGTTTTTGTTCCGAGACCGCCATCAATTCCGGGAGCCGGAAAAAACAGACCGGCATGAGAAACAATATTATTTAGGATCCTGTGGTAGCCCGGAGTGAGAGTCGCGCGATCACCTCCGCGGAAGACGATTCCCGAGAATCCGGTTTGAGCCGTTGTGTTGGAAAGCACGGTGTGTCGGCTCCCTCCATTCACCACAATTGCATTTTTAGAAACATTGGACACCCGGCATCCCGCAATCAAAACCTCCTCGCCACCTTCCACGCGCACCCCGTCGCCAAGGCCGCTGTCCACTTCAAAACCTTCAAACGAAAAATGGGAAACCCCATCCAATTTCACAACCGGCTCGCGATTATCGGTCACAAGGAGTTCGCCCGTGGACTCAGGCGGAAAAAGGTAGAGTGTGTTGTCAACAAAACGCACGGCCCACTCGCCGGGAGCGTCCATGGCTTCAAGGAGGTTGATGGCCTCCCATGGCTCCTCTCCGGAACCTGGGCCAACTCCATTGCTTGGAGCTCTTTTGTATTTGGAGCCGATGCCATTGGATACGGGAGCCGCCAGCGTGATCGTGCGCTTTTGTGGATCAATCGAGTCAACTCGTACGGCCTCAATGACCCATGGCACACGCCAGAAGCCTCGCAACCAGAGACCATCCTCCACGGCCTTCTGCCAACGCAATGGCTCGTCCCCGCGAAACACAAACGTTCCCGCCGAACCCGAAGTGATCCCATTGTCGAGCACAGTCTCAATCTTCGAATACTTCCCATTCCCGGGCCAGCGCGACAGAGGCAGACGTTCCCCGTTCCAAAAGATTTCCAGCAATTCAAGCCCGCGAAAATTATTGCGCAGACGCGGAACTTGCGGTTCGGCATCATCCAAGGACAGGGCACGAACCTTGCCACGGCTCGCAGCTGGCAAGCGTTGCAGGAGTGTTTCATCCGTGACTTCCCG
>JBGSVX010000226.1:0-7641 GCA_041752795.1 Terrimicrobiaceae bacterium | reverse complement strand
TGAATCCGCGAATTTCCAGGGTCCCGGCACGGGCAGTCAGCCGCTGCTCGACCTTGATTCCATGGGGGTCCGGGTCGCGGTTAAAAAAGATGGCACTTGCTTTGGTTTCAGAGGCCAGCTTCAAAAGCGCATCAACCGGATCTCCGTCACGAATGGTGAGGCTTCCCCCGATTGCTCTCAAATTGCCATCCAAAGAAGCAAGACATCCGCAGAGGAATTCCTGGCGCATTGGACCGGTCCACCGGTGATGCGTGCTCCATGGACTGACAACATAAACGCAGACCACCCTGGCTCCGCATTCGATGGCCGCTGCCAAAGCCGAGTTATCCGTGATACGAAAATCACGGCGGAACCAGTTTATGACCACCGATTCCGCCGTGTCCTCAACCATGAAAAAATTTTGAGAAATCAGACCCGATTAAACCGGCATCTCCGCTTTGCGCCGTTCTTTTTTGCCGAGAGCTTTCCGCAATTTGCTGAGCGCGATGTTTTGGAGCTGACGAATCCGTTCGCGGGTTACTCCGAACTTTTCGCCGACTTCCTCAAGGGTCTTGGGCTTTTGTCCGTCCAACCCGAAGCGTTGGTTCAAGATCTTGCGTTCCCGATCATCGAGCACGTCCAGCAATTCGCCGACTTCCTCGCGGAGGTCTTTGTCGCGGAGTGTCTCGAAGGGATCTTCTGCGGCTTCATCTCCTACGATCTCGCCATATTCTGTGGAGTCTTCATCGCCGATGGGCTGATCCAGCGATGTCGGACGGATCGCAGCGCTTTTGAGAGCCGTGATTTTTGAGGCCAGCATGCCGATTTCTTCGGCCAGCTCGTCGTCGGTGGGTTCGCGTCCGAGCTCTTCGGTCATTTGACCGGCGACACGTCGGACCTTCGCGATCTTATCCACCAAGTGAACTGGCAGCCGGATCGTCTTGCCTTGGTTTGCGAGAGCGCGCTTGATCGACTGTTTGATCCACCATGAGGCATATGTGCTGAGCTTGCCGCCTTTTTTGGGGTCAAAGCGTTCAACGGCTTTCATGAGGCCGATGTTGCCTTCGGAAATCAGATCCAAGAGAGGCAGGCCGAGATTTGCATAGTCACGAGCGATTTTCACAACCAGTCGCAGGTTGGCGCGAATCATTTCGGCTTTGGCTTTTTGATCGCCTCGTTTGATTTTGGCAGCCAGTTTGATTTCCTGCTGCGGTGTGATCAGGGCATATTGCGAGATCTGCCTGAGGTAGAGCTGAAATGCGGAGTCTGAGTCTTCGAGTGCCATAAGTTTTGGTTTCTATTGAATTAACGATTGAAAAGAGATTTTGGTGCGCGATTTTATTCGTTTGGGGTCAAAGAATTTTGATTAATGAGGTTAATCAAATAGACACTCACGCCCGCCGGACGTTCAAAAATTTTTAATTCCTCGTGGTGAGGTGGGCACCTTCGAGGAAAAAGGCCGTGAGGGAGGCGGCTTGGAGCAGGAGGGAGAGGAGAATGAGCCCGTGGGTGGAATGGTAGATGATTTTGCCTGGGGTTCCTGTGCAGCGCTGAAGCCGGAACGCCATGATGGTGACGAGATAAACCACTGGCATCCAGAGGCTTCCCATGAATCGATCTCCTTTTCCAATGGGCACATACCACCCGTAGAGAAGAATGTAGCCCAGAAGGCAGGCGAGGAAAAAGCCCGCAACGGCAAGGGTTCCCGGATCCCATGGTGAGAATTCCCTTTTCGAAAGAATGAGCAAAACCCCACAGAGGCCAACAAGGGCCAGCAAATAAATGCCCCGGTGAATGAGCGGCTGCTCCCATTTTTTTGAGGAGGACGCCTTCCGCCAAAAAATCGCGTTGGCCGAGCGTTTGGGCTCGGGAAAAAGGAACCGCCATGCGACATCGGCGCTGCCTTGGGAAAGCCGCGCAAATGCATCGGATGCGGAATGACGTTTGAAGTACCAGCCCATGGACGGCAAATCGTCTGGCGGGATTTTTTCCAATTGCGCACGGCCCGGATGTTTGTCCTGCCATGGCCAGGCTTCGGTCATGAAATCATCCATCCACATCCAGTGTTTGGGATAGTTGAAAAATGGTTTTCCAAAGTGGGTCTGACTGAAGAAGCCGAGCGGAAGAATCATCGCAATAAAAATTCCGACTCCGATCACGGCGCCGAGGATCTGAGAGCGGGAGGGGAGCGGGAGGGATTTGGTGAGGATTGGCGTGGCCAGCATGCGGAGGAGAACTCCTCCCGCGAAGGCGGCGAGGAAGGGAAGCAGACTGGGTTTGGCAAGGAAGGCCAGGCCGCAGAGAAAGCCGAAAATCGGATAAATTTTGGCGGTGGCCCCACGAAGAATTTCCCATGCCAACACGGCACACCCGAAGAAGAGCACGTAATAGAGCGGCTCCGGCTGAAAGTAAGTGCCCCGCACGAGCAGAATCCCGAGGCTCCAAAGGAGGAGGAGATTGGTGGTGGCGATGGGGTCCACCTGACGACTGATCACGACACCTGCGACACATAGAAAAAGAACGACGAAAGCGGTGTTGATCCATTTGCCTCGCTGGAAAAATTGCATTTGGTCCTCGGTGTGAGCCCCGCGGATGAGCCACGAAAACAGCGGGTGACGGACCCCGTCCGTGCGTTGCGGGAAGGGATCCTTTTTGGACTGCGCAGCGAGCCACATTTCCGCGCCCTGATCCGAAGCGGCGGGGTCCTGATTCGAGCGCTGGATGGTAATTGCTGCAAAATAAATATGCAGTCCGCAGACGAGGCCCAGAACAGGAATCAGCCACCACTTCATGCAAAAATCCGCCAGAGTTGCCAGCAGAGCAGGGTCACCGCTCCCGCATAGACGGCTGCGAGGAGGTCATCCCAAACAATTTTCCCGGGAAAGGGAAGGGATTCGATCCATGAGACGCCCCACTTAAAAATATCAAAAATCCGGAAGAGGAAAAATCCTACGAGCAGGAACCCCGTGGGAGCGGAGGGTGGAAGCATGGCCCAGGTGAGGGCCATCCCGGCGACTTCATCCAAGACAAATTCCCTTGGGTCCTCGGCGAGGAAACGCCGTCCGGCCCACTTTTCCAGCAGACAACTGGCAGCCGTGGCCAGCACGGTCACCACGATTGCGACGAATAAAAAAATCCAGCCACCAAAAAAATGATGAATGAGCAGAGCGGGTGGCACCATCACCGCGGATGCCAGAGTGGCCGGCATGATCGGGAAAAGCCCGCATCCGCACGCGGTGACCAACATTTCTTTCAGTCCGCCAGGACTTGCCTGTTTCACGACGGGAGGAGCCGCCAACCAGAGTTCTTCCCAGCAATCCGGTGATAACGCCGAACAGGTCCTTGCGCCAACGGCGTCCGAGGCCAGGAGCGGCGAAATAAGTTTTCCCATCGGCCACCGGCTGACCCATTCGCGCAGGGTGATGGTCATTTTTGCTGGGCGCCGCCCGGCTTCAAAGGCCAAAGGATTTCCCACAACCCCTTTGGAAACAACCGTCACCGCCCGCACAGAATCCGGCAGATTCGAGATGGTGCCTGCCTGAGTTACTGGTTTCCAGACCACCCAGAGATCCGCGTTGTCCATCGAGAATTCCAGCCCTTCCAGTTCAACTGCCTCGCGCAATCCTTCGCTTCCTTCACCACCAACGCGCAGCAGGCCGGGCATCACATACCCTGCCCGCCGGATGAGCCCCCGCAGGGATCGCACGTCATTTTCCACTGATGATTTCAAAGAAGTGGAATGGCCGGGTGAGGTCCTCTTTGGTGAAGGCCAGCAAACCGGAGATCACCACAACCGCGACCGTGCATAAAATCACGAGCGGGCTCTTGAGGAGATGTTCGGGTTCGAGCTTGGCCTCTTTTTCGCTCATGGCGAGATTCAGATAAACGCAGATGGCGATGACCACCAAAGGAAACACAAACACGAGGTTTGGGCGGTAGGTCGTGATCGCGACGCCCATGCAGAAGCAGAAAAAATTCGCGTGAGTCACCATGGAGAGCACGAGGGATTTTTCGGTATAAACTTGAAAGGATTTCCTATACCGACCGCTGCGTTCACTGTCGCCGATGAAGCGGAATTCGGCGTAGCGTTTGCCGGCCATGAGCAGGGCACCAAAAAACCACCAGGCCATCACAATCGAAAGCGGAGGAAAGGAATCGGCTGGCGCAAGGGCATACCATCCCAGCCAGAGGCGGATCGGATTGTTGAAGGACTCGGCGATCACATCCAAAAACGCACGGTCTTTGACCCGCACCGGCTGCACATTGTAAACAAAACCACTCAAAAGCAAAAGCCCCAACGCGATAGTGTAGCCCCAGTTGAACAACCAGAACGACATCCCAAAACCCAGCACACACAACACGGCCATCAGCGCCCATAACAACGATTCCTTCACTTTCCCCGATGGTACGGGACGGTCTTTTTTTGTCGGATGCAACCGGTCGAACGGCGCATCCAGAATCTCGTTCATGATGTAATTGGCCGAGGCAATGAAACACGCGGGAATCAGCGAAAGCACCGCCATCACCACCGTGTGCCATGTCACGGTCAACTCCGGAGACCCTTTGATCGGGTAAGCCAACAGGACAATTGCCACCAAATGTCCGAACACGATGAAAATGTTTTTCAACCAGTGGTCCGGCCGCATCACTTTGAGATATTCCAACATCCGGGGGATTCTGGATTTCCAGCCGCCGGAATCAAGACTCGGTTTTCATTAATCGAAAATGTTTGCCATTACTCATCATTTATTAGAGAATCTAATTGAATGAAATCTCCTATCAAAATCGCAGTGACCGGTGCCGCCGGCCAAATCGGATACGCTCTTCTGCCCCGCATCGCCTCGGGCGCAATTTTTGGACCGGATCAGCCGGTGGAACTCCAACTTATCGAAATCCCTCCGGGCATGAAAGCCCTCGAAGGTGTGGTAATGGAACTGCATGATTGTGCGTTCCCTCTGCTTCAGAGTGTGAAAATGACCGATAACCTCAACGAGGGATTTTCGGGAGTGAATTGGGCCATTCTTGTGGGCAGCGTTCCACGCAAAGAAGGTATGGAGCGCAAAGACCTGCTCGGCATCAATGGCAAAATCTTCGTCGCCCAAGGCAAGGCCATTCAGGACAATGCCGCCTCGGATATCCGCACGCTCGTTGTCGGAAATCCCTGCAACACCAATTGCCTCATTGCCATGAGCAATGCCAAAGACGTGCCCACCGACCGGTGGTTTGCCATGACCCGTCTTGACGAAAACCGCGCGAAAACCCAGCTCGCTCTTAAAGCCGGCACCCATTGGAGCGAAGTCACCAACCTCGCCATCTGGGGCAACCACTCGAGCACGATGTTCCCGGATTTCTATAATGCCAAAATCGGTGGCAAAGCCGTCACCGAGGTCATCACCGACACAGCATGGTTGGAAGGCGATTTCATCAAAACCGTGCAGCAACGCGGCGCAGCAATCATCAAAGCCCGCGGATTGTCCTCGGCCAAAAGCGCCGCCCATGCCGCCATCGAAACCGTTCGGTGCATCGCCACGCCAACCCCGGCCGGGGATTGGAACAGTGTCGCGCTCTTCTCGGATGGCTCCTACGGGGTTGAAAAAGGAATCATCACCTCCTTCCCGACCCGCTCAAATGGCTCCGCGGTCGAAATCGTGCAGGGCGTCAAAATCGAACCATTCGCCCAAACGAAAATCGATGCGACCATCGCCGAACTCGTCGAAGAAAAATCGATGGTTTCCGACCTGCTTCCCTGAGCGCACCGTGATTCCTTTTAACCGCATGGCGGGTCACAGAGTCATTTTGTGACCCCGCCATGAGTGGGAACTCCGTGAGCCGGCCTGCTTTCTTCTGAGTGAAACAGCCGAAGGGCAAACAGCATCAGCAAAAGACAATTTCCACTGACCGCATCACGCAGGGGTCCAATCCGCATTGTGCGGAAGGGGTTCTCTCGGGTGAGCGCGTATGACGTCAGCGCTCTGCCATGGCTTTTCAATGGGGAAAAGCGATTCCAGAGGTGCCGTTAATTGGTTGAAATTATAAGTTATGGGACCGACCCCTTTGGCTGTGTTCGTTTGCCCAAACGAAAATCGATGCGACCATCGCCGAACTCGTGGAAGAAAAATCGATGGTTTCCGAACTGCTTCCCTGATCGCACCCTGATTCCTTTCAAACGCATGGCGGGTCACAGAGTCATTTTGTGACCCGGCCATGAGTAGGAACGGCGTAAGACGATCTGTTTTCCTCTGATTGAAACAGCCGAAGGGCAAACAGCATCAGCAAAAGACAATTCCCACTGCCCGCATCGCGCAGGGGTCCAGTCCGCAATGTGCGGAAGGGGATCTCTCGAGTGAGCGCGTTTGGCGTCAGCGTTCTGCCATGGCTTTTCAATGGGGAAAAGCGATTCCAGAGGTGCCGTTAATTGGTTGAAATTATAAGTTATGGGACCCCTTTGGCTGTTCACCTCCATGTGATGAAGCGACCAGGTGCCGGAGGACCAAGCCCTCTTGACCTCGCTTAACCACATAGGCTGACCGAAATCCTCAATTTTCTTGAACAGGGGTCTCCGTGCGGCTAAAAAAATGAAATGAGACGCCATGGACGAAGTCTGCCCTTTAAGGCGACATTTGTAGGAGTTAAATCGCCGGCGACATATCTCCTACAAATGTCGCCGGCGACTCTATAATACTGTTCGACAAAATATTCTTTGCCCGCGTCACGGAGGCATAAGAGTTAGGGGGTCTTCCCTCGTTCCAGTTCTCCCACTCAGATACCAAGGCGGAAAGGGCGTCTTTAATGGTAGCGTTTTCGCACTCAAGACGCTCAAGCGGCCCTCTCACGATGTCCTCCACCGTGAATTGATTCATGCGGTGTGGCGATCTTGACTCAGCGTAGAGCATGATTTCATGCGCGATATGTCGAACAGGCGATGCACCCAATCCCTCACCTGCCGGACTTTCGGCGGGAGTCGTTGGCTTCGATGTAGTATCATTTTTGCTCATTGTCTTTTGTCCTTTCAGGTGAGGGATTGGTGATCTGGATGTTCGGCAACAAACATATTTATGCTCCGCATCGCCCTAGCAATAGCTACGATCTCGATAGCGTATTCTGCAGACACCCCGGAAGGACTGCGGAAAGAAATATCCCAAGCCTTCCAGCGGCATGACGCTTCTGCCTTACATGACAGAGTGTCATTTACGATTATTACCGGAGACATCCCATTGGGAAGAGGCCTCTTTAATCCATCCGTACCGCGTCAAGATCCAGACGGACTTCATGATTTATTTCCAAAATTGTATAAGACCGACTCGATCAGCTTACTTTCAGAGACTGATGCGAGGGCCATTGAGACATCAAAGTATGTCGACGGCAGACACCTCGGTTATATTAGAGTAGATTTCAAGCGTGACGAGAGCCTGAATCCAAAGGCCCAAATCACCGCCTTTGCCCGATTCTTGCCCTACCACCAAACTTCTGATGGTTTCTTTCTCGACTCAAAGAAGTAAAAGGACAGTCTCAACTTTGAATTGCAACAAAACACAAAATGCCGAACGGGCCAGTCGACCTAATCCCTGTCCCTTCGGGACTTCTGGCATACCTCCTGCTGATCCGCTGCGCGGGCAGGAGGAATGCCAGAAGCAAGCAGGGATAAGTCACTGGGGACGTTCG
>JBGSVX010000225.1:0-2066 GCA_041752795.1 Terrimicrobiaceae bacterium | reverse complement strand
ATGCCGCGAATCCTTTTCCTGCCGGTATCTTTGCTCGATCTGAGCGCTCAGGTCCGGCCTCCCAAGCTTGAGTTTTCGTGTGCGCACATCCCTTTCTCTCACATAAACTCATAAAGTCCAGTTATTTCAAAGAGATGGTATTAGTCAATATATATTACGATAATAATTTACTTATTACTTGCTACATTTTTGGGCATATTCATTGATTTTCAACGACTTATAAAAAAATTAGGGGGAAGTTAGGCTAATGGATCCCAGCGTGCTTGCCGCGCTTTTGGATCATATCGCGAAAGAGATCCTCATAGGAATCCATCATGCGCTCCACGGTAAATCGGGATTCCACGGTTTCGCGTCCGGCTTTGCGGAAGCGATCCCGGAGATCAGGATCGGAAAGCAAGCGATCGGTCGCCTTGGCAAGCGCGGCGGGATCCTTGGGAGGTACCAAAAGCCCATTGACCTCGGATTCCACAATTTCCGGAAGGCTGCTAATGGCAGACGCAACGCAGGGAACTCCGGCGACCATGGCCTCCACGACGACCAAGCCGAAACCTTCCCAGATCGATGGGACCAGGAGCACGTCGCAGGCGCTCATCACATCCGGAATGTCACTTCGAAAACCAAGAACATGAACATGCGGTCGGGAACTTGCAAATTGCCTCACCTTTTTTTCCAAAACCCCCGTGCCAGCAATCAGGAGATGCACACCGGGGTGTTGCTTTTCCAAAATTTCCATGGCCTCCAAAAGGGTCGAAATTCCTTTTTGTCCGCAGAGCCTCCCGACAAACCCCAGAACTTGGTCGGTGTCTTTCAATCCCAATTCCTGGCGAACCCGCCCCCCGTCCCCGGCAACTTTACCAGGTTCAATACCATGATGAATCACTCGCAGGCGCTCAATATTCAGCCATGGACTTTCCCGGATCAGCGTCTGACGGGTCGCTTCAGAATTAACCACCACCGCATCTGCCAAATGATTGAAGGTGAGCCGGTAATTCCATTTGCCGGCAATGGGACGGTCAACTTGATGCAAGCCGACAACGGAAAATCTCCGGGTCAGTCGGGCCATGAGGCCAGAAATCCGGATATCCCTTGAAACATTGGCAATGACGACATCGGTGCGGTGTTTTTTTGTGATGGCCACCAATTTTGCAAGGAGAATGGGGTTCAGGTCGCCGGCGATCCAGAGGGCTCGGGTGGACAACCCGAGGGCCTCGGCCTGTTGGAGGAAAACTGTTTTTGGCCTTGCCACAATGAGCGGGTGGTGGCCCCTTCTGGCAAGGTGGCCGGCCATGTTGAGCATCCATGTTTCCCCTCCACCCATGAACTTCAGGGAATTGAGCAGCAAAATGTTCAGCGGGCGCTTGGAGACGGAACCGGAAATGGAATCAGGGTTGGGCAAGTGATGAAGTTCGCGTGAGGCCACGGGATTTCAAGCATCAAATCCACAGAGCACGAGCAGAAAAATCGGACTGGCATGTCATCCCCCGGCAAAGGAGGATGACACGATCATGCGTTTTCTTTTTTGCGAAAGTTCGCGGAATTTTGGCGGACAGGAAAGTCAGATCCTCCTGCAAATGGAGGCACTCCAGTCTGCCGGACATTCCGTTTCTCTTGCGTGCCAGGAAAACAGCCGGATTGCCACCGAGGCCACACGCCGCCGCCTGTCGTGGAGCTCGGTTTCTTTTCGTAATAGCCTTCATGTTCCCTCCATTTGGAAAGTGAGGAGACTGATTATTTCCCATCAGGCCGAAGCGGTGATTTGTCACAGTGGGCATGATGCGAACGTGGCAGCCATTGCGGCCCGGCTGACTTTTTCAAATCGCCCCAAGATCCTCCGGGTGCGCACTTACTTGGCGGGCAGAGTTCGTCCGGTTTCCGTCAATTTTCTTGCGGACCGCACGGTGACTCCCAGCAATTTCTTGCGGGAACAAATTCTGGAAACCCCTGGTGTCAATCCGGAGCGTGTGGGCCTTCTGAGACCAATCGTCCCGGTGGAGCAACTGCTGGCGCAATCAAAGACCCCGCTGAACGATGAACTCTCCGCATGGATTGCCAACCGCTCCCCGGTT
>JBGSVX010000224.1:0-6953 GCA_041752795.1 Terrimicrobiaceae bacterium | reverse complement strand
GAAAACCCCTCGCGGTGAAATTTCGAAACTGGGACCGATCGTAAACACAATACCATTCCGTCCATGTGCCGTTGACCGGTCCATACTTCACAAGCTCCCCCGGCCATTGGGTGATCACACAGGGGGCCACCACCGGCCAGATCCGACCCATGCGCTCAAAACTCCCCTCCCCTCGCAGGATCATCGAGAAATTGCAGGAGTTGAACCGACAATTCACCCAACCGGACTTTTCCATCACCAAGTCTGACGAAATCACAGGGGGAACACCGGAAAATCGCCTGGAATAGGGAGCCCAATGTTTGATCAAAAAATCCATGTTTTTGAATGATGCGTGTATCGTCATTATCCACAAAGCAAACTACTGTCACCTCCTCACTCAAAAAATCATGCCACGAGCCCTCTTTGTTGCCGGTGGTTGGGACGGACACCAACCAGAAAAAATTGCCGAACTTTTTGCCGGAGAACTCCGGGCGCTGGGATTTGAAACCGACACGGAAACCAGCCTGGATATTTTTGCCGACGCGGAACGACTCAAGTCTTATGACCTGATTTCGCCCTGCTGGACGATGGGTTCCCTCACCAAGGAACAAAGTGAGGGATTGATTGCAACCGTGCGGAGCGGGACCGCATTGGCCGGCATCCATGGAGGCATGGGGGATGCGTTTCGCGGAAACATCGACTACGAGTGGATGGTCGGCGGGCATTTTGTCGGCCACCCTCATGTCGGTGACTACACGGTGCGAATCAAAGATTTTGCGTCCCCGATCACCAAGGCACTTCCAGGCACCTTCGCCTACCATTCGGAGCAATATTATATGATGATCGATCCCGCCGTGCATGTGCTTGCGGAGACGGAATACCATTACGAGGGACATGCCTGCACGATGCCTGTGGCATGGATCCGCCCATGGGGCAAAGGCCGGGTCTTCTATTCAGCACTCGGACATGACCCCACAGAATTCGAAAAATTTCCCGAAGCAAAAACCCTCACAGTTCGCGGCCTTCTCTGGGCCGCCAATGCTCTTAAAGATTAATTGATGAAAACTTACAAAAACGCATCGGACATCAAAGTTGGTGTCGTCGGTTACGGCGGGGCATTCAATATGGGCCGCCAGCACTTGAAGGAAATGCAGGCTGCGGGCATGACCCCCATTGCCGTGGCAGAGGTTGATTCCAAGCGCCTCGCCGTCGCCGAGGAGGATTTTCCGGGAATCGGCAGATTTTCTTCGGTCAGCGAAATGCTGAAATCCTCGCCTGTGGATCTGGTCGTGATTATCACCCCCCATAATACCCACGCCGCACTTGCCATCGAGTGCCTCAAGGCCGGACGTCACGTCATTTGCGAAAAACCCCTCGCCATCACCACCGCCGAAGTGGACGCCATGATCGCCGCCGCAAAAAAATCCGGAATCATGCTCTCCACTTACCACAACCGTCATTGGGACGGCCGCATCCTCCAAGCCGTGGACCTCATCAAAAAGCGCAAGGTCATCGGAGACATCGTGCGCATCGAATGTCACATGGGGGGCTACTCCCAACCGGGGGATTGGTGGAGAACCAGCCGGAGCATATCGGGAGGAATTCTCTACGATTGGGGCGTTCACCTTTTGGAATACTCCCTGCAATTGATTGATGCCCGAATCAAAGAAGTCAGCGGATTTGCCCATGAAGGCTTCTGGGCTCCCAAGACCAAATGGAAAGCCGACACCAACGAAGATGAGGGATTCCTTGTTGTGCGCTTTGAAGGCAACCAGTGGCTCACGCTCTCAGTTTCGCACCTGGATTCCAAAGGCAAGGAGGGATGGCTGGAAATCACCGGCACGAAAGGCACTCTCGTCTTTGATGGACCATCAACCACCCTGCACCAACACGCAAAAGGCCGCTCGGTCATCACCAAAATGGCGAATCCCAAGGACGAAGGTGCCCTGTTCTACCAAAACATTTCCGCCTTCCTCACCGGCAAAGCCAATTTGATCATCACCCCCGAATGGTCCCGCCGCCCAATCCATATCCTGGACATCGCCGCACGCAGCGCCAAAGCAGGAAAGGCGCTTCCGGTGAAATACGGCTGAAGTTCCATTGGGTGTGTGCCGGATCGTGCAGGCAGTGAAACTTTGTTGACGTGCTGGCCAAATTCACCCCGGACAGCAAATGGGAAATGGGATTTGGGTAGGCAGAGATCGGGTTGCGATACAAAAATGCCTCGATTCAAGCCTGCCCCCCCTTTATCTGTTCCAATTGACAGAAAACCATAAAGCTGGAATTCTGTTTTTATGAAAACAACGTTGGATTTGCCGGATCCGCTTATGCGACGGGTAAAAATCCGGGCTGCCTCCGATGGTCGCAAACTCAAGGATGTCATTGCCGAACTTCTGGAGAGAGGAATGAACGCTCCTCCTGCGGAAAGCAGGGCCGAAGGCGAATTTCCTTACCGGATCGATCCCACGACCGGGATGGCCGTTGCTCGCACTCTGAAAATCCCGGGATTTGAGCCGCCCACCGCTGAGGAATCCAAAGCTTTGATCGAACAAGCCAACGAAGATGAGGACCTCCACCGTGTCGGGCTGCTTGCTTGATACCAGCGTGTGGATCGCCTGGTGTTTTCCCAGGCATCCCCACCATGCCTCCTCGGCCGGGTTGTTGAAAATGCGATCTTCATCTGATCCTGCCTTTCTCTGTCGGGCTACCGAGCAGTCGATCCTTCGACTCATGACCACAGCCACGATCTGCCGGGCCTACGCAAGCCCGTTATTCACCAACCTCGATGCCGTTTCCGTTCTCGCCAACTGGCGCAGCCGACCTCATGTCCGCTGCCTCGACCAAGAGCCCGAAGGCACCCGCGATCTTTGGCTCGAACTTGCCGCCATTCCCTCTTCTTCTCCCAAGGCATGGATGGACGCTTACCTCGCCGCCTTCGCCATTCGCGCCAAGCTCCCCTTCGCCACCTTCGATGCGGATTTTCAGCGTTTTGAACCTGGAGGACTGTCTCTTCTTTCCTTTCGGAATTCGTAGTTCCTACTTCCGTCGGGGCGGACGGTGCTGCGCGGAGAGGAGTCAGTCCGCGAACGCACATAGGCGAAAATCAAATGAGTTATTTAAATCACAACTTTAGAAAACCCACTATTATCCCGGGAAAACCCGTCCGCGCATTTTTTTCGTCTCGCCCCTCTTACGCTTGCCCTCCACGAGCTTTTTCTTCGTTGATCGTGAGCGTTTGGCCTTCTGACGCCGGGTCTTTGAAAGTTCAGCAAGGCGCTTCAGGCGCTTTTCCTCGCGCTGCTTTTCGAAAATGTCGAGCAGGCGTTTGAGTGCGAGCTGACGATTCGTGGCCTGAGACCGGCTGTCGGAGGCTGTCACTGAAGTTCCTGTGGGGAGGTGGCGGATCGTGCAGGCAGTGCTGACTTTGTTGACGTGCTGACCACCGGGCCCGGACGAACGCGCAAAGGTCTCGACAAGATCCTCTGCACGGATGCCAAGCTTGGTCATGCGATCTGCAAACATGATCTTACTTTCCGGGGAACTGTCGAATTTCGCAAGATTTGTGTGTGGCGGCTCCGATGCGCGGAAGAGGGGTGATGAAAATCTGCTTGAGGTTCGCCCTGCTCTTTGGTGATGCTACCCCATGGAAGACCTTTCCGCATTTTTTCCCGACGCCGACACATTCTTCCCCCGCAATCTGCCGGTTGGCCTGACCTTTGACGATATCTCGCTTGCCACGCGGTATTCGGACATCCTGCCGCGCGACGCGAACCTGGCTGTTTCCCTGTCCTCGACTCTGCACTTGCAGATTCCGATTTTGTCCTCGGACATGGACACCGTCACGGAATCCAAGATGGCAATCCGCATGGCCCTCAACGGGGGGATGGGACTCATTCATTACAACATGACCGATGAGGCCCAGGTCAAGGAGGTCGCCCGTGTGAAAAATCATATCCACGGATTTATTCGCGAACCCATCAAGGTCATGGCTGACCAAAAAATTGGAGATGTGCTTGATCGTATTGCGCGGAAAAATTTTGGGTTCAGCACATTCCCTGTGGTGGATGAGGAAAACCGTCTGCTTGGTCTGCTGCCGGGCAGTTGTGTGAAGGAACGCTATCGTGAGCACACGGTGCGTGAGGCAATGACGCCACGGGAGATGGTTTATACGCTGCTTCAGAGCGAACTCGGACAAAACCCGATTGAAACGGCGGACCACTTTTTTACCGAACATATCGGCATCAACAAACTGCTCATCGTGGATGATCGGGACAGGCTTTGCGGGTTGTTTACTCTGAGCGATATTGAGCGTATCGAGGACGAGGCCTCCCGCATTGTGAAACCAGCCCGTGATGATCGCTTCCGTTTGCTGTGCGGCGCGGCGGTTGCATCCCACCGGAATCCTGATGGCACCCTGGATGCGGATCGGATTGTGAGTCATGTTGGAAAACTTGTTGATGAAGGCGTGGATGCGGTGGCTGTCTCAACGGCTCACGGTTTTTCTCAAGGAGTGGGTGACAGTGTGCGATTGCTCAGAGAACAATTCCCATACCTCACGCTCATTGCAGGAAATGTAACCAGCGCCGAGGGAGTTGCCTTCCTTGCCGGAGCCGGTGCGGACTGTATAAAGATCGGTCAGGGTCCAGGTTCGATCTGCACGACACGGGTTGTGGCGGGCGTGGGCATCCCGCAAATGACTGCGCTTTACGTGGCGTCCCGCGAGGCGGTGAAACATCGTGTCACCATTCTCGCAGACGGAGGAATTACCAAGTCTGGAGACATGGTTAAGGCACTGACTCTTGCCGACGGATTGATCTGCGGTGGCCTGCTTGCCGGCTGTGACGAGGCTCCCGGCCGGATCATGGAAATTCATGGCAAGCTCTACAAACAATACCGCGGCATGGGCAGCCGCGAGGCCATGAAGGAAGGGTCTGCCGCGCGGTATGGTCATGACAAAAAAGACGCTGTTGCCAAGGCCGCCCCCGAGGGCATTGAAGCCCTCAAAGAGGCGGTCGGTCCGCTGGACTCCGTGCTTCGTGAACTCATCGGCGGCATCCAATCCGGCATGGGCTACCTCGGTGCGAGGGACCTCACCGCACTACGAACAAACGCCCGCTATATCCGCGTGAGCCCGGCCGGCCAAAAAGAAGCCGCCCCGCACGATGTCATCACCGTGAAGGCCTCCGCCAATTCGACCAACGAGTGATTTCCCCTTCATCCCAGCCCACAGCGCTTTGCGCAGTGCGGCGGGCAGGCCTTCATACTTCATCCATTATACTTCATTTTTGCCATGTCCCTAACCCCATTCTCCAGCCTCCTCATTGCCGACACCGGAATCTCAACCGGTGACGAGGGCAAAGGGCGGCTTATTCTTGAAATCATCGACGAACTTCGCGAAAGCACCGGCGATCCGAATGCGGTAGCGGCTGTGATGAAAGTCAATGGCGGCTCGAACTCGGGTCATTCGGTTGGTGACGTGAAGTTGAACCTCATCCCCGGCGGCGTGGTGGATGCAACCCTTCCGCATTTGTTGATTGGATGTGGCGTGGTGGCAGACCCCTGCAAATTCCTTTGGGAGTCCGCGTACAGCGAACTCCATGGACATGTCACGATCAGTCGCCTGCGCATCGATGAACGCACGCTGGTCTCCGACCTTTCGCACCGCCTGCTCGACCTTGCATGGGAGGACTATCGGGTCCATGTGCTAAAAGAAGAACCCCGCGGATCGACGGGACGGGGCATCACTCCGGCCTACACTGATGAAATTTCCCAGATGCAGATCACCTATGCGGATTTTCGCGCTGAGAAATCCGTATTTGCCCGCAAGCTGCGAAACCGGATTGACCGTGCCCTGCGCACCATCCAGCACGTTTGTCAGCTCCGGGCGGAACGCTGGCCGCAACTTTTTGATACCTTGAGCGTGGCCGAATCCCGCGCCAACAAAGAAACTCTTGATGCCGGAATCTTTGGCGCGACCGAATTCAATTTCCACAAGTTTATCGCCCCAGGTCCATTCGGACTGGACAAGGAGCTTCTCATCGAAACGTATTGGGCTGCCGGCCAGAAACTGCTCCCGTGCATTACGGACGTGCGGGAAATTGTTCTGCAAAGTCTGGATGCCGGCAAAAGCATCATCGGCGAATTCGGCCAGGCCTACTGGCTCGACAAACGCCACGGCTTCCCGCCGAATGTTACTGCCTCCCACACGTTCACACCGGAGTTTTTTCAATCTGCAGGCATACCGGCGCAGCCGGTCCATACGATCGGTTGCTGCAAAGCCTATGACACCAAGGTTGGCACGCATGTGTTTCTCACCGAGCTGACCGATGAACACCCGCTCGGCCGCACACTGCGACGTATCGAGTTTGGCTCAACCACTGGACGTCAGCGCATGGTGGGTTGGTTCGATGCCGTGGAAAAAGGCGATGCCTTGCGCTACGGCGGGTATCAGGATCTTGCCCTGAACAAACTCGATGCCCTGTCTTACGGAGGCGAGTGGAATTCGGGAAAGCTGTCCATTTGTGTGGCCTATGAAGCACCGGATGGCACGCGCGTGATGCATGTTCCCCGCGATGATGGGTTCCGACGCACTCTGAAACCAATTTACAAAACCCTGCCGGGATGGGGTCAGGACCTTTCGAATATCCGGCATTTTGCAGATCTTCCATCCGAAGCCCGGCAATACATTGCTGAGGTGATGTCAGCGATTGTGAACGTGGCCTATGGGGATCGCCGGCCTGCAGTGCTTCCAAACCTTCGTTACATCGGGGTCGGCCCCTTGCGCAGTCAGATCATCAAAGACGTGCCCGCGACGCCGGACTTACTGGACATGGTGTGATGCGCATCACTTCGCATTCAACCATGGCTGATCGCCCTCTTTGGTTTTCAGGGAATTCATGACCACATATAGAACGGAATCCAACATATCGGCGTGGGTGCGATAAATGTCTGTGACCCCTTCAGGAGGGGTCCAT
>JBGSVX010000223.1:0-2157 GCA_041752795.1 Terrimicrobiaceae bacterium | reverse complement strand
CGCCCGCAACGCTTACACGTAGCGTCCCGGCGTGCCACGCCCGCATCGCTAAGCGAAGCGTTGCGGGCGGGGATTGCCCATCTCTTTGTGCCTCCGATGGAGGGTCCTGCTTGTCAGGACTTTCTGGACTTCCAACTGTGGGACTTAAGATCAATAGATTCTTGCAGATATTTTAATACCAAATTTAGGTATTTATGCAACTGATTGCGCAACTATTTGTTGACAAGCAGGACGCAACAGTGCTTTTTGTTGCGTATGAAGTTGCACTCGTTCCTCCCCGTTGTGTTGGCTCTCGCGGCTCCCTTGGCTGCTGATGCCCAACTGATCCCCGCACCTCAAAGCTTCGCCTATGTGCTTCAGGCCGATATTTTGGCCCGCACGAAAGCGGCTGCGGTGAGCAAGCTGACCACGAGTGGGCGGGACTGGATTATTTTGGACGCGGCGTACACGGGGGGTCAGAACTGGACGGCTGGGGACATTGCCACGATCCGGGCTGGCAAGCCTGGACGGAAGGTGGTTGCCTATCTTTCGATTGGTGAAGCCGAGACATATCGTTCCTATTGGAATGCTTCATGGGATGCCGATTTGAACGGGGAGCCGGATGCTGGTGCGCCGGGCTGGCTGCTTGGGGAGAATCCCTTTTGGGCTGGAAATTATGTGGTCAAATACTGGGACCCCACATGGCAGAGCCTGATTCTTCAGTCCTTGGATGCCATTTTGGCAGCCGGGTTTGATGGGATTTACTTGGATATTGTCGATGGCTTTCAGAATTTTGAGTATGATCAGGAGACCGGCGAGTGGCGCGACTACTTGGTAAATCCTGAAACCGGCCTCACCTACCGCAAAGACATGGTGAATTGGGTTGCCCGCCTTGCGCAATATGCCCGTCAGAGAACCACCCAAAACTTTTTGGTGGTTCCCCAGAATGGAGAGCAATTGCTGGAAGACGCATCACACCTTGCTCAGATCAGCGCCCAAGGTGCGGAAAGTGTGTTTACCGATGGCAACGCAACCATCCCGAATGCCGACCGGAATTACCGCCTGAGCTTTTTGACCAAGGCAACGGCTGCCGCCAAGCCGGTTCTGCTCGTGGAGTATGGCACGACGGCCTCGGCAAAGAAAAAGTCCAGAAATGGAGCCGCCGCGAACAAATTTGTCCTTCTGCTCACATCTTACGATCTCGGCAAGCTCGGGAGTCAGTAAATCAAGTTCCCAACCATTCAAGATATCAGGCGTGTTCCTGTTTGCGCTTTCTGCGGCGTTGGGACTCGGCCACAAACTCGGACTGGGCATCGAAGGGAGGCTGATCATTTTTCAGGAACTGGTAGGTGCCATCCGGCTGCATGACCTGGGATTTGACATTGTCGCGCCAGTACCAAACCAGAATTTCCTCAATATGTGCCAGCATGCCGGGAGCCTTGATGGGAAAGACCGTTTCCACCCGGCGGAACAGGTTTCGAGGCATCCAATCCGCGCTTCCGAGGTAAACTTTTGGATGGCCATCATTTTCAAATCGATAGATGCGGCTGTGTTCGAGGAAGCGGCCGACGATGCTTCGGACTTCGATGTTTTCGCTGATTTTTGGAACGCCCACGCGGACTGAACACATGCCGCGAACAAGCAGGCGGATTGGCACGCCGGCCGAAGAGGCCCGGTAAAGGGCACCGATGATCCCTTCATCCACGAGCGAATTGATCTTGGCATAAATCCCGGAGGGGCGTCCGGCTCTCGCGTTTTCCGCTTCCTTTTCAATCAGCGCAATAAAGGACGGAAACAAATTGTACGGAGCAACCAGCAGTTCCTTCATTTCCGGAAACCTGGAAACTCCGGTGAGGCAATTGAACGCCTCGGCGACTTCATCCGTGAGCTCCGGACGGCAGGTGAGCAATCCGAGGTCAGTATAAATTTTTGCCGTGGAGGGGTGATAATTGCCAGTTCCCATATGGGCATACCGGCGAATGCCATCTCCCTCACTGCGCACGACGAGCATCATTTTTGCATGCGTCTTCAAGCCGGCCACGCCATAGACGACATCCACCCCCGCTTCGCGCATCATTCGTGCCCATTTGATATTTGCCGCTTCGTCAAATCGCGCCTTGAGCTCGATGACCACGGTGACCTGCTTGCCATTGCTGGCGGCGTCAATGAGAGCGGCGA
>JBGSVX010000222.1:0-3136 GCA_041752795.1 Terrimicrobiaceae bacterium | reverse complement strand
TCAGGGATTGGGCGTGACCTGACGTCCGGCATCAAATCCAGGATTCGCGCTCACCTCGCCGCTGATTGTATAAACTTCACCGGGTTTCATATCGCGAGTGGGAATTTTTTCGGAATATTCAATGCGTTCGCCGGGATTGATAATCACGATCCCTTCCTGTGGCTCAAATGCACGGTCATCGGACCACCGGTCAATCTGCTCACCATTCGGGCCGGTGGTCAGGATTTCCACGCGTTGCGCGGTGGGATAATCCAAGCGCATGATTTTTTTGGTATTGTTGGAGACCGAGTAGGTGACTTCAACTTCTCGACGATCACCGAGGGAAAAATCCGAGGGCTCAACTTGCAGGCGATTGATGGTTTCCTCTCCGCCGATTTTACCGAATTTCACGGACGAAAACATATTTGTAAAAAAGCCGGTGAAAATTGCGCCGGCATTGTTCTGGCTGTCACGAACTTTGGGATAAATTGCCATTTGGTTCGCTCCGGTTGCGTCAAACAATTCTCCGCGGGCAGTCGCGGCGCGTTCGCTTTTGGCAAGTTCCCGGTCTGAAAAGAAGGGACTTCCCTCGTCTGGTTGTTTGACCGAAAATGCAGCGATGGCCTCCTGGGCAGTGGGCTTGGGAGTCGCGGCAACCTTTGGGGAGGCCTGCTGCGCAAAGCCAGATGCCGCACCCAACAAAAGTGTCAAAACAACAGAAAGGACGAATTTCATGCGACTGTGTTATCGCAGTCCGTGGAAAGTTGCAAATCCCGAATGCAGGTCTATTCTGGGTTCCATGCGGAATTTTTTAACCTCCCTTATTCTGATTGCCAGCACCGGTCTGTCACTGGCCGACGACAAGGACAAACACAATATCTCGGTCAGAATCCACGCCGAGGGCCAAAAGCAAGCCGGTCCCTCATTCGTAACTCCGATCGATCTGGTCAACCCTCCCAAACGGATTTTCATCAGCAAGGTTCCAATCATGGGAGAAAAAGATATCGACGCGATTTTCCCGTTCACGGCCGAGGATGGCAGCCTCGGTTGCACATTTGTTCTCGATGCCTCGGGCACTCAAAAAGTTGAAGAACACACAACGTCTGCGCGCGACGCCATCGTTGTCGCCCTGATCAATGGACGGGTTTCCTGCGCCATGCAGGTCAACAAACGAATAAAAAATGGAATCGTCACGATTCCGAAGGGTTTCCTCCCGGAGGAAATCCTGATCCTCCAATCGAAACACCCAACGGTCGGTAAGGAGAAAGATTTCAAGACCCAGCAGAAAGATGCGCTTGCCTCGCTGAAAAAATCCGAGAACGCCGCCAAAAAGGCTCAAAAGAAATCGAAACCAACCCCCACCCCATCTTCGTAGCATCACTGTGTCTCACGCTTTAAAACTCCTAACGACTTTCGCTGCACTCCTCATTGTCGGGTGCTCCTCCATGCCTCCTCCACAAACCGCCAAACATGTGAACCTCCCAAAATTCATGGGGGATTGGTATGTGATTTCCTATTTTCCCTGGTTTGCCGAAAAGGGCCACGTCAACACCATGGATATTTACAAAATGCGACCAGACGGCCGCATTGACGTAACCTACGCCTTCCGCAAAAAATCCCTCAATGCCCCACGCAATGAATGGAAAGCCAGGGCCCGCGTCTTCAATCCGAAAACAAATGCCCATTGGAAAATTCAATTCTTCCCGCCATTCGAAGGGGATTTTCTGATTCTCGATGTGGCTCCCGACTACCGGTATACGGTCATCGGCGAAAATTCCCGAAAACTCCTCTGGATCATGTCCCGCAAACCCACAATGTGCGAAGACGACTACACAGCCATCCTTGGACGCCTGAAAGATCAAGGTTACGACACCAGCAAATTGGTGAAGGTTCTACAGCCTGCGGGATAGCGAGACATAGACTTTTTTCGCCATACCACCCGAGGGAATCCAACATTCGAGGGGCGACAGTCCCGATTGTCGCTTGGCCAGGGGCTTTGATCAGGATTTCTCAGGATAAATCAGAGAAATACTCCCATTTTTCAGGGAATAGATGCCTCCAACGATTTTGATGGCACCGCTTTTTTCAAGCTCAGTGATCAACGGACTCATGTTGCGGATGTCAGCAATTGTTCTGACGACGTTCGCCTCGGCTACCGCATCGACAAACTTGGAATTTTCGGCCGTTCTCGGTCCATCGAACTCTTTGACTTTTTCCATCGCAGGCCGGATTTTTGCCAGCAATTGAGTGAGGTTACCCAGTTCAACATCGGCAATGGCACCCCTGACGGCACCGCAGGCTTCGTGTCCCAATACGAAGATGAGCTTTGCACCTGCAACTTTTGTCGCAAATTCGAGACTCCCAACCATGTCCTTGTCCTCGACATTCCCAGCCACGCGACCCACAAAAATATCGCCAATCCCTTGGTCGAAGACAACCTCTACAGGCACCCGGGAGTCGAGACACGAGACGACAACCGCCAGGGGGAATTGACCCCTGACAGTGGCTTCGGCCTCGGCGAGATAATCACGTTCATGACCCTTGCCCTCTTGGAAGCGCTTGTTTCCCTCAACCAGCCGGTCAAGCACCTCCTGCGGCGTAAATGCGGCTTGCTCTTCAGCAGTTCGAACTGCCCAGGCAGGCAGTACCACCAACGACATCAGGGCAACAGCGTAAAAACCACGAACAAGGTTGGAAGGAGTCAGTTTCATCGCGTAAAGGATATCCAGACCACGCGGTCAAGCAACCAAAAATCTTTACTGAGACTAGGCAGTCATTTCTCAAGTTGGGGAATGATTTTTGTGATAGCACGAGAGAGAAACTCCTCGCCCCGGGCGAGAGTTTCAGTGATCGGGAGATTGGTCGGCGAAATGGACAGGACCTCCACACCGGGTGGGACCGGCAGGTTCTCCTCAGACGATCCCGCGAGCACCAAGACTTTTTTACCCATGGCTGCTGCACGACGCACAAGGTCGCCTGGTCCTTTTCCCTGAAGTGAGGAAACATCAAACCTCCCCTCCCCGGTGAGCACGGCATCGGATTCGGTCAGATGGCGGTCGAGATCGAGCCACGCAGCGACCAACTTTGCGCCGGGAACAAGGCTTGCCGAACCCGCACAAGAAAGGCCGAATGCGATTCCACCGGCCGCACCCATGCC
>JBGSVX010000221.1:0-2164 GCA_041752795.1 Terrimicrobiaceae bacterium | reverse complement strand
CTCACCGATTGGTGGACATTGGCATTCGGTGTCCGTTTCGATATTGGCGGCATGAACACCGGTTCGAAGCCGAAGGATCTCGAACCCGAATGACAGATCTTGTGACCCTTGCTCCCTTCGGGGGACGCCTGATGCTCGCGGTGGGGCATGTCTTTATTTCTCTATTTCTCACAAAAATGTTCTCCGCTCGCCACGTGGCCACTCGTCGATTCTTTTCGAAACATCAGCGAGGATCGGGATAAATCCGGCATTCCTGCTTGCCAGTGGTCGATCTCCCGAATAAGCCCTGAGGAACTCTAACCATGACATCACTGGAAATTCTTCTCGGAATCGCGTTTGGGGTGTTGGCGTATGTGTGTTTTCGCGCGCTTTTGTTGGGCTTTTTTACCGTGGCTCCCAACGAACGTGCCGTGCTGACCAGTTTCGGCCGTGCAAAACGTCATGGTAACTCCACCACGCTTGACCTCGCCATTGCCGAAAATCTCACCGCGGATGATCGTACGCGTTATGTTTTCCCACAGTTGGAGGTCATTGGGCCGGGAGGTCCCTATTTCCGGTGGCCATGGCAGAAAGTTCACAAGGTCAATATCGCGATCGTGACATCGAGTCTTGCCTATGACCCCGAAACGCCGGGAGCAAATCAGAATGGCACAGTGCTTGATGCCGTAACCCGTGATCAACTCAACATTGGGGTCACCGGTCAAATCCGCTTCGGCGTTTCCGAAAGCAACATGTATGCGTTTTTGTTCGGGGTAAAAAACCCCATTGCCCATGTGATGGGCTATTTTGTGTCCGTTCTTCGCGAACGCATTGCCACGTTCAAAGCACCCGCCGACACGACTTCCATAACGCCCGCTCTGCCCGAAGACCTTCGGTTTGAAGGAATCTCGATCAATGACCTTCGAAAAAACCTCAACCTGATCAACGAGGAAATGGACCGGGAGTGTCAGACCTCCGAGGCCCGTTACGGGATCAAACTGGATTCGTCTCTGATCACCGGCATTGACCCGCCCCCGCAAATTGATTCGGCACTCGCTGCGATCAACACGGCTCACAATGAAGTGTTTTCAGATGTGAGTGTGGCCCAGGCGCTGGCGGATCAGCGCATTGAAGAATCCAAACGGGCTGTGGAAATTCAGACCATGAATGCCGAAGCCGAGGTCGAACCCCTGCGTTGGCTGGCCGAGCAACTGCGGCTTCTGCGAGAGAGCGGTCCCGATGCCATCCCCGGCTACTTGCGCAATGTGAAACTGGACCTCTATCAGCAGGCCAAAAACATTTTTCTCACACAGAAGCCATGACCTTTCTCTTCACTGTCATTCTGACTTTTGTGCTTCTGTTCTTTTTTGTGCCTTTCCTGCTTTCGATGAGCCGGTTCTTCTGTCTCTTCGCGATTGTCAATGAATGCGAAGCGCATGTTTTTCAGCTCTTCGGAAAGGTGGTCTGCGTCATTTCCGAGCCGGGACTCCACTTCCTGCCAATTGCGATTGGACCGTATTCCCTGCTCATCCGGTTTTTTGGTGCCGTGAAAAAAGTGGACCTGCGTCTGGATCAGGAATACTTGCGAAGCCAGCCGGTAAATTCGGAGGAAGGCACACCGATGGGCATCGGCGTCTGGTATGAAATGCGGGTGGATGATCCGGTGAATTTTCTGTTTAAGAATACCGATCCGCGAGGATCTTTGCGCGCCAATGTGCGCAATGCCTCCGTGCGGTGTCTGAGCAACATGCCCCTGCAAAGTTTGCTGGAAGACCGTCATGCGATGAGCCACCGGGTTCGCGATGAAGTGTCTCCCAAATCCGAGGCATGGGGATACCGCCTGGGGTCTGTTTACATTCGAAAGGTCCACTTTCGCGATGCTGGCATGATCGCGCAAATCGAGCAAAAAGTGGTCAACCGCCTCCGCCAAGTAACCTCAGCCATCCGTCAGGAAGGAGCCAATCAGGTTGCCGTCATCAAAAGCAGCGCCGAACGCACTGCTGCTGTGGAATTTGCCAGAGCCTCTGCCGTGCGCCCTTACATCGTGGGCAAAGCGATTCAGGAGGTCGCATCGGACAAGGAAATTCTCAATGCCGTTTTTGAAATTTTGGAAACCCAAAAAATGCTGGAAGGCAATGTGAATCTCACACTTTTGCCTCAGGACTCGGACGGATTGTTTGCGAAG
>JBGSVX010000220.1:0-2738 GCA_041752795.1 Terrimicrobiaceae bacterium | reverse complement strand
CTGCCCGAGCAGGCACCCCCGAAATTCTACTCTCACCAGCTCCCCCACAACCTCGCGCCGCTGTAGTGCCGACCTTTTGGTGTCGATATAGCAAAATAGCGGCTCCGCAGCCACTCCAACCCTCGAGTCCGCGAAGTGGGGATAGAGTTCCCTGGTTTGAAGTGTCAGATGTTCTTCCCCGGTTTGAACACTAAATGACAAGGATTCGCGTGGTCGCCATGCAAGGATTTTTCTGTTTTGGTCTTCAACATCAACCGGATCATGATGATTGGTTGTCGTGTTCTGAGAAAATGCAGTCACGCAAGTCAACTGACCGTGAGTTGGTTGGAATCTGGTAGTTCGTTCAGAGAAATGAATCGCTGGATTGGAGCGTCAATTACAGGCATGCTTGACTGATGTTCCCCCGGAGCTCCAGCCGACCCCTTATGAATTTCTTTAGACCCAACGTGCCTCAAGGGAGTCTTTTTCTCATTCTCGCAGGTTCGGCAACCGATGCCATTATGATTCTGGCATTCAATATTTTGACGGCTGCCCAAACTGGAAACACCATCTTGTTTGCCGTCTCTGTTGCCCGCGGGGATATCATCACCGGCCTGAGTTCCGCCGTCTCAATTTCTGCATTTCTCCTCGGGGCCTTCGCCAGTGGTTGGATCTGTCGCCAAGGGCGTCCCATGCTCGCGCTCGCCATGGAAATGGGTTTCCTACTGGTCGCCCTGGCGATTTGGCTTCCCATCAAAGGGCATCCGGAAAGCCTGACCGTGAATCTGCTGGTCACGCTTGCAGCCGCAGCCATGGGAATCCAAAGCGCGGTGACAATCAACATCCACGGTCAGCCCGGGACCTACGTCACCGGACTGCTCACAAATTTTGCCGTCTCCGTGGCTGGTTCCCGCTCAAAGGAATCCGACCCTCCGACCACCCAGGGCTTTGTCTGGTTGCTCTATCTTTTTGGAGCAATTATTGCCGGCCTGCTTTTTGTTGCCGTGGGTCCGCTGGCCCTGCTTGTTCCAATTGCCGCCCTCACGGCCGCGATCATTCTCTTTCTCCGATCTTCCCCTCCAGCAAATGGCGGTGAAAGATCGGGGTGAGTTTTACTTTTCCGATTTGGCAGAAGGCAATTGTTAGTAGCGCAGCAGGGAGGCGATGGGCGTTGGTGCCAAAAGGAGCCGGCCTTCCAGGAATTCCAGCTCAATCAAAAACTGGGCGACAACCACTTCGGCATTGCAGGCTTTGATGAGAGAAACGGCCGCAGCGGCTGTTCCCCCGGTTGCCAACAGATCGTCAATCAAAGCCACTTTCTCACCGGGTTCAAACGCATCGGTGTGGACCTCAATGGTGGCTTCCCCATACTCGAGTTTGTAGGAAACCGAGTGGGTTTTCGATGGGAGCTTTCCCTTCTTGCGTATGGGCACAAACCCAATCCCGAGCCGGTCGGCCACCGTCGCACCAAAAAGAAATCCCCGGGCATCAATCCCGGCAACTTTTTGTGCCCCGGAGGCCTTTGTGATTTCCGTGAAAAGGTCGATTGTTCGCCTGAGCAATTTGCCGTCGGCAAGCACCGGAGTGATATCTTTGAATAGCACGCCGATTTTCGGGAAGTCAGGAACATCCCGGATGGCAGCTTTGAGAATGGGGTCATCAATCGAACTCATAGGGGCTAATCTCCAAAGGAAATTTCCATTGTCCTTGCGACGCGGACCATTTCCCCGTCGGCGGGCACCTTACGGAGTTTGTGCACGGCATGGGAAATTGGCACATCCTTGACCTCGTAGTTTTGGTAACTCACCATGGAACCATATTTTTCCTCCTTGATGAGTTCGACGGCTTTCACTCCGAAGCGTGTGCCAAGAAGCCGGTCAAGGGTCGTCGGGGCTCCGCCGCGTTGTAGATGGCCCAACACACAGGTTCGCACCTCCGAGTTTGGAGAACGTTCGGCGACCTCACTGGCGACTATGTCGCCGATGCCTCCCAGACGATGTTCCCCGCTCGCCGTGGCGTGGCGATGCTGTCTGCCATCTTTGGGGCTGGCTCCTTCTGCGACGACAATGATTGTGCATTTGGAGTTTTGTTTTTCCCTGCGGATGACTTCCTCTGCGATGCGGTCGTAGTCAAATGGGATCTCGGGGATCAGAATCACATCCGCTCCTCCGGCCATTCCGCCATAGAGGGCGATCCACCCGGCATGCCGCCCCATCACTTCCACCACCATCACACGTCGGTGACTGGAAGCGGTTGTGTGGAGTCGATCCAACGAATCGGCCACGCACTCCACCGCCGAGTCAAAGCCGAAGGTCATGGCCGTGGCTTCAAGGTCATTGTCAATTGTCTTTGGCACGCCGATAACATTCATGCCATTTTCTGCGAGTTGCAGAGCAGTTGAGAGAGATCCGTCCCCACCTACGGCGATGAGGGCACGGAGCCCAAGGTCTTCGTAGGTTTTTTTGGCACGGTCCATGACGTCTTGTGCGATGGAGGATTTGTCTCCTGCACCGACTTTGGCGACGAAACTTCCGCGGTTGGTTGTGCCAAGAATTGTGCCGCCCCAGTGCATGATTCCCGAAGTGGCCTTGCGGTCCAACATCATGAAATTGCCCGGAGGAAGAAGCCCTTCGAAACCATCCAGGAATCCGAGAGTTTCCCATCCTTCCCTCATGGCAGCACGGCTGGCACCCCGCAGGACGGCGTTTAATCCGGGGCAGTCTCCCCCACTTGTCAGAATCCCGATTCTTGTTTTCGAC
>JBGSVX010000219.1:0-5215 GCA_041752795.1 Terrimicrobiaceae bacterium | reverse complement strand
AATTTCCGGATCGTAATGCGACCCTTGTGGACATCACCTGCGATTCCGATGGCAAGATCAGCAAATTTGTGGATTTGCAGGATGTCAAAGAAACCCTGCCGCTTCACCGCTGGAAGCAGGGGGTTCCGTATTACATCGGGTTTTTCCTTGTGGGGGCCTATCAGGACATTATGGGCGACATGCATAATCTTTTTGGCCGTGTGAATGAGATGCACATCTACCTCGATGAGGACGAAGATTGCGGATACTACATCGAAGAAGTCCTGCCGGGAAATACCATCGGTCAGGTCCTGTCGCTGACCCAGTGGGACACCAACGAGCTGGCCCGGCGGATCAAAGCCCAGGTCGATGCGGCAATCAAGAGCGATCGCCTCAAACCCAGCGAAGGAATGCGCTTGCTTGACGATTATGAAGACAATCTCAAATCCTATACGTATCTTGAAATAACCCCCAAAGAATCATGATCCAATCCACAGTCCTCAAAGAGAAACACATCGCAGCGGGAGCGCGGATGATGGAATTTGCCGGCTGGGACATGCCGGTTCAATACGCCGGCATTTTGGACGAATATCACACCGTTCGTGGAGCCTGCGGGGTGTTTGACATTTCTCACATGGGGGAATTTTTTGTGAGGGGTCCTGGTGCCTGTGCGTGGTTGGAGAGTCTCCTGGTCAGCCGGGTTTCCAAACTTCTGGTTGGCGAGGCCCAGTATTCAATTCTTTTAAATGAGGCTGGGGGAGTGATTGACGATCTCTACGTTTACCGGATTCAGGAATTGGAGTTTTTGCTGATTGTTAATGCCTCCAAAATTGATGAGGACGAAGCGTGGATGCGGAGTCATCTTGCGGGGGAAGTCACTTTTGAAAATTGCAGCAACCTCTTCTCAGCGTTGGCGGTGCAAGGGCCGAACTCTCCGGCAATTTTCAAAAAATGTTTTGGCCGCGAACTTCCGTCAATGAGGAACCGGATTTTGGAATTTGAGCGGGGTGGGGAAAGTCTTTGGGTCGCAACCACCGGCTACACAGGTGAGGTCGGGTTTGAAGTCGTCTGCCGGAATGATCAAGTGGGCGGACTTTGGGATTCCCTGCTTCTGGCAGGATGTTTGCCCTGCGGTCTCGGCGCACGCGACGTCCTTCGTCTGGAAATGGCCTACCCGCTGAATGGCTCGGACCTCGGCTACGAACGCACGCCACTCGAAGCAGGTCTCGGATTTTTTGTGGACCTTTCCAAGGAATCGTTTGTCGGACGGGATGTGCTGATTGCCCAGAAACTGGCCGGCATTCCAAGTCGTTTGACCGCGATGGTTATCGATGGTAAATCCCCGCCCATGCGCTCCCATTATGCCGTCTATTCCGGTGAAACCCAGATTGCCGAAACCACGAGCGGGGGATTGTCACCGGCCCTTGGAACCGCTATTGCCATGGCCTACCTCCCATCGGAATATGCCACTCCTGACACGGAACTCAGCATTGACGTGCGGGGACGCCGGTATCCTGCTCGCGTGATCAAAAAACCTTTCTTAAAAAAAACCAAATGAACATTCCTGAAAACCTCCGATACGCAGACTCCCATGAATGGATCCTTGTCGATGGCGACACCGCCACGGTTGGGATAACCGATCATGCCCAGGCAGAATTGACCGATATTGTTTTTGCCGAGCCACCAAAACCGGGCTCCACCTTTTCTGCGGGTCAGGTTTCCGCTGTGGTGGAATCCGTGAAGGCAGCCAGCGATATTTATTCGCCGGTTTCCGGCGAAGTGACTGAGTCGAATGACGAATTGGCAGCCAATCCTTCGTTGCTCAATACGGACCCTTACGGTGCCGGTTGGATTTTCAAAATCCGACTTTCCAATCCTGCCGAGGTCGAGGCGCTCAAAGATTCTGCGGCCTATGCCGGGCACATTGCCCGATGAGTTCGCTGCCATTTTCCTCTCGCCATATTGGTCCGACCTCACCGGAAATTGCCACGATGCTTGCCACCGTGGGGTCCCCGTCCATGGAGGATTTTATCGCTGCCACCGTGCCGGCATCGATTCGGCTGAATCGCTCACTTGAACTGCCCGCTGCCCGCTCTGAGGAACGTGCGCTCGCAGATTTGATGGACATTGCCTCTGGCAATCAGGTGCTGACTTCTCTGATTGGTATGGGATATTCCGGGTGCCATACGCCGGCGGTCATTCGTCGGAATATTCTGGAAAATCCCGGTTGGTACACGGCCTACACTCCGTATCAAGCGGAGATTGCCCAGGGACGCCTGGAGGCACTTTTGAATTTTCAGACGATGGTCTGTGATCTCACAGCGATGGATATCTCCAATGCGTCCCTTCTTGATGAAGGAACCGCGGCCGCAGAGGCCATGGCGATGGCCCAGGGAATCAAAGGTGGTGAGGCCATCTACGTGGCGGAGGATTGTCATCCACAAACACTGGAGGTTCTCCGCACGCGCGCAGAGCCTCACGGCATCAAGGTCCTCACTGGTCCGGCGACTGCGATTCCTGCGGAAAATGTGTTTGCTGTTTTTCTTCAGTATCCTGCAACTGATGGTTTTGTGCATGATCTTGCCCCGATCATTGAACGCGTCCATTCAGCGGGCGCGCTTGCGGTGGTTTGTGTGGACTTGCTGTCCCTTGTTTTGTTGCGACCTCCCGGCGAATGTGGCGCGGATATTGTGGTTGGTTCCGCTCAGCGATTTGGCGTGCCGATGGGCTTCGGTGGTCCCCATGCAGCCTTCCTTGCAACCAAGGACGAACACAAGCGCAGGATTCCCGGTCGTTTGATTGGCGTCTCGAAAGATGCTCAGGGAAATCGCGCCCTTCGGCTCACGCTACAGACCCGCGAGCAACACATCCGACGCGACAAGGCCACCAGCAATATCTGCACGGCCCAAGTGCTTTTGGCGGTGATGGCTTCGATGTATGCCGTTTATCATGGACCCGATGGTCTCAGAGCGATTGCGTCCCGTATTCACTCGCTCACCTGCCGGTTGGCCGCAGCGTTGCGCGCTGCGGGTCATGATATTGCCCAAGGTCCGTTTTTTGACACCTTGCGCTTGAATGTGCCGGGATCTGCGGACGAAATTCTTGAACGTGCGCTTGCACGCGGAATCAATTTGCGTCGCTTTGATGCGGACTCAATTGGCATTTCCCTTGATGAAACCACGGAAGATCTGGAACATCTTGCGGCCATTTTTGGTTTGTCAGAAATTCCCGATGAATCGATTTCTCCGGTCCCGACTTCTCTGCGTCGGGAATCCGATATTCTCGTTCATCCGGTGTTCCGGACTCATCACACGGAAACCGAATTGCAGCGATACATCCGCCGTTTGGAATCCCGTGACCTGTCTCTGACGACATCGATGATTCCTCTGGGGTCCTGCACGATGAAACTCAATGCAGCGAGTGAGATGTTGCCAGTCACCTGGCCAACGATTGGTGGATTGCATCCGTTTGCCCCTGCCGATCAAGCCCTCGGTTACGCAAAAATTGTGAATGATCTGGAACTCTGGCTTGGGGAAATCACCGGCCTGCCAGCCGTTTCGTTGCAGCCAAACGCCGGTTCTCAAGGTGAATACGCCGGCCTTCTGGCTATCAGAGGCTATCACCTTTCCCGGGGTCAGTCCGGCCGCACGGTCTGTTTGATTCCGACATCTGCCCATGGCACCAACCCAGCGAGTGCGGTGATGGCCGGGTTTGAGGTCGTTCCCGTTTCATGCAATGCGCAGGGCGATATTGATTTTGCGGATTTGGAAACCAAAATTGCCGCGCATGCGGATTCCTTGGGGGCTCTGATGGTGACCTATCCATCCACTCATGGGGTTTTTGAAGAAACGATCGCGGAGATCTGCGAACGTGTGCATGCGGCAGGCGGTCAGGTTTACATGGATGGTGCAAATATGAATGCCCAAGTCGGTTTGTGCCGTCCGGGAGATATTGGCGCCGATGTCTGCCACCTGAACCTTCACAAAACCTTTTGCATTCCGCATGGCGGGGGAGGCCCCGGTGTAGGACCGATCTGCGCTGCGCCTCATCTCACAGCCTTCCTGCCGGGACATCCATTGCATCCGGCAGGCGAAGGCACCGTCGGCGCTGTTTCCGCCGCGCCATTTGGCAGTGCAAGCATCTTGGTCATTCCCTGGATGTATCTTGCGATGATGGGCCCCGAGGCCCTCGCACACGCAACCAAGGTTTCGATCTTGAGCGCCAACTACATCGCATTTCGGCTTCAGGACGCCTTTCCAATTCTCTATCGTGGGAAAAATAGCTTCGTGGCGCATGAGTGTATCCTGGATCTCCGGGAGTGGAAAGCCCGTGCCGGAATTGAAGTTGAGGATGTTGCCAAGCGCTTGATGGATTATGGTTTTCACTCGCCGACAATGAGCTGGCCTGTGCCGGGCACACTAATGGTTGAACCGACCGAGAGTGAGGCACTGGATGAACTTGATCGTTTTTGTGATGCCATGCTCGCCATCCGCGCAGAGTTGGATGCCATCGAATCGGGGCAGTTGGACAAAATCAACAATCCCCTCAAAAACGCGCCACACACAGCCCTTGTGGTCACCGCAGATAACTGGGATCGCCCGTATTCCAGATCGCAGGCTGCGTATCCGGTGCCATGGTTGAAGGATTTCAAGTTTTGGCCATCCGTGGCGCGCATTGACAATGTCTTTGGTGACAGGAATGTCTTCTGTTCCTGTCCGCCGATTGAAGGATTTCAGTGACCTGCCCGGACAGGAACCCTGCAAAAATCCAGTGACTCGGCAAAGTTCCCGCTCTGAGGAAAATCCCCCTCTGGTGGGCTCTGCTTGTCAGAGCCGTGCTTCCAAATGTCATCACCACCTCTTGCCTCGTTAATAACCCAGGAGATCCGGGAAAAGGGTCCGATTTCCTTTGCTCGGTTCATGGAGATTGCTCTCTATGAACCGGACTGCGGTTATTACGCAAATGGTGCCAAGCGGGTCGGGAAGGACGGGGACTTTTATACCAGTGTGAGTCTGGGGGCCGGCCTTGGGGCCGTCCTGGCGTGCGCATTTGAAGACATGTGGCAGCGCATGGACCGCCCGAACGATTTTGTGATTGTCGAACAGGGGGCAAATGATGGATCCCTCGCTGCCGATGTGCTGGCCTCGGCTTCCAGCGAATTTCTGGAATCGCTGCGGTATCGGATTGTCGAGCCAATATCCGGCCTGAGAGATCTGCAACACAAACGTTTGGAGTC
>JBGSVX010000218.1:0-3628 GCA_041752795.1 Terrimicrobiaceae bacterium | reverse complement strand
GGTTTGCGGGATTTGTGCCTCTGATATCCAAGGCTCGGAGACGGCGGCAATTGATGAGGGGCGAGAGGTCGGCGGCATCACTGTTGGCAAGGTTCAGACTTTCCAATCGCGGCATGAATCGCGCCGGTTCGAGGGAGCTTACCCGTGTGGACGATAAATCGAGCGTGCGGACATTCAAAAAGGCGCGCTGACTGACAGGCAGGGCATCAATTTTTGAATTTGCGAGGTCAAGGGATTCCAGAGGCAGAGTGAGCACCGTGTCCCAATCGATGCTGGGGCAGTTGTTCAGTGCGAGGGTTCCGGTGGGTGTGCCTTTGAGTGCTGAAAGGTCTGCGGCATTGCCCTGAATTGCGGCGGTGATTCCCCCCGGAGAGTTTTGGTCCCCGGAGACGGTTGGTTCTTCTTCCAGGGAGTTTGCAATCATGAGCGCAAGGGCCATTTCCCCGCGACTGGGTGCACGACCGAGAGGGCCGGATTTTTGAAAACCGGATTTGAAGAGCGATGGTTTTGAGCTGAGAAATTTGAGCACATTGCCGGCGGCATGGTCCTGTGGGGACGAGGAGCGGAGAAGTGCATCGGCGGAGGCTGGCGCCTTGATCGTCCCTCCAGAAACCAGTGATTCGGTAAACGCCCGCATGGCGGCGGCATCATCATCTCTCAATCGCATGGGGTCCGCGTTGGCAACTTCCTCAGCTTTTGTGAATGACTCCAAAGCGGCAGGAAATTCCATGGTGGCAAGGTGAAGACGACCTTTTAACATCCACCCCGGAGCAAAGGTGACGTCTTTTGTTAAAGCGGATGACACCAAATCAATGGCAGAATTCAGATGATCCACCACGCGCTCGGGACTTCTTTCGTAGCGGCGGAGTTCAAAGGGAGACAGCTCCAAATGAAAAACCCGCATCGCCTCTCCCATGGCCTGCTGCATGGCGGCCACATTCACGGGATTCCGTTTTTTGGGTTCTGTCCGGCGATTTTCCGGTTCGGGAGCAATAGCCGCAGCGGCCTGCATGTCCTCAATCTGCTTTTTGGTCTCAACGAGCAAATTTTCTTTTTCCGCGGATTCCCGTTCGGCTTTTTCACGCAGCTCGCGTTCGGACTCCTTCTCTGCAATCGCCTGAACACTCGATGCACGCGCCTGGGCCGCCGCATCCTCCGCCGCTTGTTTGGCAGCAAGCGCCTCCTCCACCCTCTGAAGCTGTTCCTTCGCGAATTTTTCTTTTTCTTCGGCTTCGAGACGCTTTTCTTCGGCAAAAAGTTTGTGTTGCTCGGCTTCGGCCCGGAGAGTTTCCGATTCCAAACGGGCGGCCGTTTCGTTTGCGAGTTGCCGGGTGAGACTCCACACCGCGACAATGACCGTTCCGACAATCAAGGCGAGGGAAGCCGCCGCGATTGCTGTGGCCACGCGGTTTCGCTGCACAATCTTGCGGGCAAGATCAATGGCAGAAACCGGCTTGGCCGTGATCACTTCCCCACGCAGGTAACGCTCCAAATCCGCCCGCAAAGCCGAGACGCTCTGATACCTTGCCGCCGGGGCGTTCCGCAAAGCCTTCAGCGTGATGATCTCCAAGTCCACATCCACCTTGGGGTTGATCGTTCGCAACCTTGGCGGCTCATGGGTCTGCAATGCCTGGGCATCCGCGACAATGTTTCCCGTGGCTTCAAAATGACGCTTCCCGGTCAGCAACTGAAAAAGAATCGTGCCAATCGCATAAACATCCGCCCGCTCATCCACGTCCTTGCTCGACTCGGCCTGCTCGGGCGGCATGTTTTCCAATGTGCCGACCACATGACCGCTCATTGAGAGCGATTGGGTTGCATCGGAGGTGTTCAGTTTTGCCAGGCCAAAATCAGCCACGAGCGGGTCACCATCCACACGGAGCAAAATATTGCCGGGTTTGAGATCCCGGTGAAGCACCCCGTGTTCGTGTGCAAATTGGATGGCCTCACAGACCCTCAGAACAATCGACAGACTTTGTTGGACAGGAAGAATGCGAGTCGTTTTTTTGCGCGCACGGGTTTGTTCCTCTTCGGCGGCAGCCTCCGGGTCGGCAATGTCCTGAAGACGTTGGGCGCGAAGGGATTTAATGAGTGTGGGCAGGTCAACAGGCCCTTGCGACACGGCACTGGAATCTCCGTCGCCATACAGCAGGTCGGCCAGCGACAGTCCATCGACATATTCCATGGCGATGTATTGAATTCCCTCGAACTCATTCATTTCAAAAACCCGGCAAATATTCCGATGCGGAAGGCGTGCCATGATTTCCGCTTCGCGGCGGAAGCGCTTCAATTGGGCGTCGGTCACGCTCTCGTGAGAATGGAGGACTTTGATTGCCACCTGATTTCCAAAACGATCGACCCCGCGCCAGACCCGGCCCATGCCCCCTGTGCCAAGCACATCAATGAGCCGGTATTTTCCCAAAGTCTGGGAAGCCTCTGCGGCCACAACATTGTCCGGACTCAATTCGATGGAATCCCCCACCTCCGAGGGTCTGACCACACGAAGAATTGGAACCGGGGTGTCCTGACCCGCCACTTTGAGGCTCCACAAATAATCAAAAAGGTATTCGGCTTGGGAGGCGTCCTCGGCGGCACCCGGGCCAGCAAGGTAAATGACCCGACGAAGCTCCTCGGGCAACGGTTGAATTTCATCCCCGATCCACTGAAAGGCACTCAAATCCGGTTCGATATCGCTGACCACACGAACAGAGGACCACCCATCAGGCAGCACATTGAGAACATGGTTCAACGTGTGCTCGGGGAGCAGGATTTCTCCAGGCCGCGCCAGCTTGCAAAGTTTTTCTGCAAGGTCCACTGGCAACCCGAGGGCGGTGTAATGTCTTGTCGGCCCGCCCCCCAGCGTTCCGACCACGGCCTCCCCGGTCCAAATCCCACAGGAACATGGAGGGATTTCTTTGCCCTGACGATTGAAGCCGGCATGCAGGGCCGCTGCTTTTGTCATCGTGTCACAGGCCGATTTCACCGCACGGAGAGGGTGATCCAAAAAATTCCGGGGGGCTCCAAAAACCCCGACGATCGAATGTCCGTTGGTGCTGCCCACTGTGCTGCCGGTTTCCATGATGGCATCCGCAGCCTCCTCCAAAAAGGAGTCAACGATCAGTCGCGCCTCCATGGGAGGGAGTCGATCCGCCAGGGAATTCACATCTCTCAGGCAGGTATAACCCACTGAAATGTACCGGCGCTCAGGTTGACGGGCCGTGCGAAGTTCCTCCTCGGTGAGGCTTTCAAAAGGCACTCCGCTGGCTGATGAAATGTCCCCGCCAATCATTTCGGCACTGGTAACCTCATCGAGCACAATATCCAAAACGCCGCCCTCCCTGTAGGATTTGGCTTCAAAGACTCTCCCGGAATCATCTGTCACCAAACGGTTGCTTTTGCGTCCGGTTTCGGGTCGGCGAAAACACGCACTCAATTCCCCGGTGCAACGTCCCGCGAGCACCTCAAGGGGGGTGCCAACCAGTTCCTGTTTGGGAGCGCGAAGATACGCAGCTAGCGCTGCATTCGCATAAATCACCATGTCGTCAGGCGAGACCCGAGCCATCATGGTACCACGAACTGGGGATGTGGGGCTTTGCATTCGTGGCAGGTCATAAACCAAAATCCCTGC